>DASYDA010000385.1:0-17098 GCA_036499865.1 Dongiaceae bacterium
ACGGCGGGGGCGCTCGGCGACCGCATCGGCGCCAAGCGCGTGTTCATCGGCGGCTTCGCCGTTTTTACGATTGCTTCGCTGGGATGCGCGCTGGCGCCCGATCTCGGGATCCTGATTGCGGCGCGCGCCGTTCAAGGTATCGGTGCCGCCATCCTGGTTCCGAATTCGCTGGCGCTTTTGAATCATGCCTATCGCCAGCCGGCGGAACGTGGGCGCGCGGTGGGTTTCTGGGCGGCCGGCGCCAGCCTTGCGCTCACGGCCGGGCCGCTCGTCGGCGGCGCTTTGATCGCGCTCACGGGTTGGCGGGCGACCTTCCTGGTCAATCTTCCGATCGGCCTGTTCGGCTTGTTCCTGGCATGGCGTTACGCCAGCGAGACCCCGCGTGCCGAGAACCGAGAAGTTGATCTGCCCGGCCAGGCCGGGGCAATCCTTTCCCTCGGCCTTGCGGCGGCTGCGATCATCGAAGCCGGCACTCTCGGATGGACGAATCTGTTTGTGGTGGGCGGCTTGGCCGCCGCCATCCTCGTCGGTGCGCTTTTCGTGATGCGGGAACGACATGCCGCGCAACCGATGCTGCCGTTGAATCTTTTTAGCGAGCGCATGTTCTCCCTGGCGGCACTCATCGGCGTGCTGGTCAACGCGGCGTTTTACGGCTTGATATTCGTGCTCAGCCTTTATTTCCAGCGCCTCAATGGCTGGTCGCCTTTCATCACCGGCCTCGCTTTCCTCCCCATGATGGGCATCGTCCTGCCGGTCAATATCATCGCGCCGCGTGTCAGCGAACGGATCGGTGCGCCGATCGTGATCGCGATAGGCGCCGCCGTCGCGGCCATCGGGGCCTTCGCATTGCTCATCATCGCGCGCGGCATGAGCTATTGGGCCATCTGCGCGCAACTCGTAGCGCTGGGCGGCGGTCTCGGCTTGGTGGTGCCGCCGCTCACTTCCATGCTGCTGGGCAGCGTGGACAAGACCTATTCCGGCGTCGCCTCCGGCGTTCTCAATTCGGCCCGGCAGACCGGCAGTGTGATCGGCGTGGCGCTGTTCGGCGCCTTCGTATCGGAACAGGGCGATTTCATGTCCGGAATGCATATCGCGCTGATGGTCTCGGGTGGCCTGCTGATCGTATCGACCGTGCTCGCGCTGTGGGGCCGCAAGGCGGTCGCGACAGCAAAAATGCAACATTCGCCTGCTTAACTCTCGGCCATGATCGCGCCTGCAATGTGAGCGGCCGCCGATGGACAGTTTCACGCCACCCTTCGAACCCTTGGAATCCGGCGAACTGCCGGGATTGCTTTGGTCTTTCGCCTTCGATCACCAGGGTTCCCCGGAAAAGCTCGACGCGGCCGGCACCGTGAAGCTCGACCGTCGGGAGGAGGGATGGCGCTGGCTGCATTTCGACCTCCTCGACCAGCGCTGCCGGCACTGGCTGTCGGAGCATCCGGAAATCGACCCGGCGGCGCGCGGGATCTTGCTGTCTTCCGGCGATCATCAGTATATCCGCGTGGCGGCGGAATGCCTGACGGGGGTACTCGCCGACACGATCCGCAAGCTCGACGACCGGAGCGACGATCTCGGCCATTGGCGGTTCGCCATGCATGACGGGCTCATCGTGAGCGCGGGCCGGCATGCGCTGCAGGCCGTGGAAACGGTGCGGAACGGCATCGCCTCCGGCGCGGCCTTGCCCACGCCGGCGCATCTGATCGAGGCGATCCTCGACGAAATCGCCGCGGATGCCGATGCGAAGGTCCTGCAGCTTGCCGCCGATCTCGATTGCGTCGAAGACAGCATCCTGGCCGACGAGGTGCATGACGAACGCGGGCGCCTGGCGCATTTGCGGCGGCGCATCGTCCGATTGCATCGCCGGATCTTCGGCCTGCTGACGATGATCCACCGCCTCGACCATCAGATGAAGGGCGATCTTGCCGTATCCCTCCACACCACAATATCGCGCGTCGTTCAAAGGCTCGGCGAACTCGGTCACGAATTGTCCTCGATGCAGGAGCGGGGCCGCCTCCTGCAGGAAGAGATCACAACGAAACTCGCGACGGAATCCAACGCCTATCTGCAGGGAATTTCGATCCTCACCGCGTTGTTTCTGCCGCCGACATTCATCGTCGGCGTGTTCGGTATGAATACCGGCGGCTTGCCGCTGATGGGCAACGGCGATGGATTCATCCTGGTCGTCCTGCTCTGCGTGATTTGTTCGCTTGGCGCCTATTGGCTGCTCAAAAAAACGCCACGTCTGTTCAAGAATTCGGGGATGATCCGATGAAGAGCGGTTAGAGCACCAAATAGATTTTCGAACTGGTTCTAAAAAGGCCGTCTTAAATGACGGCCTTTTCGTTTCGCGTTGCTTTTGCCGTCTTTTTACCGCTCCGCCGCCCATCACAAACCGGGCTTTTTCGGATTCCGACATCAGCCTGTAACACCGCGTGACTAGCTTCCGGCTTCTCCATAACAACGCTGTTAAAGGGATGATTTTTATGGGATTCGGATCGCAAACTCGCGCCAGGAAAAGCCGCCGGGAGATATTCCTCAACGCGGTTTCGGGCACAGTGTTCACGATCGGCGCGCTTGCTCTCTGGAGCACGGCCAGCGCCGCTCAATCGGTCAAGTTCAGCGGTGAGACCTTCGTCAATAAGGGCTTGGTGGCCATTGGCCGCGTGCCTTCGGACGCGAAGGACAAGCTCGGCGACACACTGGGCGGCATCGGCTCCGGCATGGTGGCCGATCTCTCGCAGTGGAAGCGCGACGGCGACACCTATCACGGTGTCTTCTACATGCTGCCGGATCGCGGCTGGAATACCCAGGGCACCGTCGATTATCCGGGCCGTTTGCAAGTCTTCAACGTCGACCTCACCCCGTACTATGGTTCGGCGCCCGTTCCGGCGGGAGATGCGCAGCAGGCGCAGCTCAAGCTGAACTACACCGACCTGATCGAGATGCATGAGGCCGACGGCACGCCGACCACCGGCCTCGATCCGACGGGTGTACGCAAAGCGGCGGATGGTTTCCCCGATCTGCCGGTCGAGAACGGCCGCGTCAGCCTCGACGATGAAGGCGTGGTCCTCATGGCCGACGGCAGCTTCTGGGTGAGCGACGAATACGGCCCCTACATCTATCACTATGCCCATGACGGCACGCTGCTCGGCGCGATCCAGCCGCCGCAGGCCTTCATCCCGATGCGAAACGGCCACGAGGACTTCCAGTCGAACAATCCGCCGGTCGGCAAGCCGGCACCGAAGCCCGCCAATCCCGATACCGGCCGGCAGAACAACCAGGGCCTGGAAGGCCTCTCGATGAGCGCCGACGGCAAGCAGCTCTTCGCCTTGCTGCAAAGCTCCACCGTTCAGGACGGCGGCGACGGCGCCGGCAAGCCGAACCGCACCAACACCCGCTTTCTCGCTTATGACATCTCGGACGTGAAGGCGCCGAAGCTGACCGCCGAATACATCGTGCAGCTTCCGCACTTCACCGATCCGAAGACCGGCAAGAAGCTGGTCGCCGCGCAGAGCGAGATCCATGCGCTCGACAATCATCGGTTCCTGGTTATCGCCCGCGACGCCGGTCACGGCTTCGCGCTGGATGATCCGACATCGATCTATCGCAGCGTCGATCTCTTCGACACCGATGGCGCGACCAATATCGCCGGCACCGAATATGACGGCGTGAAGCCGGTGGCGCCCAAGGGCAAGCTCGATCCTTCGGTGAAGCCCGCTAAGTATGCACGGTTCATCGATATCAACGATAATGCGCAGCTCAACAAGTTCGGCATGCATAACGGCGCGCCGGGGGACACGAACGACCTCTACGAGAAGTGGGAGGGCATGTCCTTGTTGCCGGTGATGGATCCCAAGGCGCCGAACGACTACTTCCTGGTGGTCGCCAGCGACAACGACTTCTTCACCCAGAACGGTGTCATGGAAGGCAAGCCCTACGCCGATTCCTCGGGCAAGAACGTCGACAGCGTGGTGCTGGTCTATCGCATCACTCTGCCGAGCGGCATGAAGCCGATGTAAGCATCGGTCTCAACCGAAGCTTCGAATCCCGCCAGTCGCTCGCCTGGCGGGATTTTTTATTCAGCCCGATAGCGGACTAACGTCGATCTTCGTGGTGCTGGCCGTTCTTCGGCGAGAGGCGGGTGTAGTGGCCCATCTTGCGGCCGGGACGCGCTTCCGTTTTACCGTAGAGGTGCAGCTTGACGGAGGGATCGGCCAGCAGTTCGCGCCAGCCGTTCACTTCGTCGCCGATCAGATTCTTCATCACGGCGTCGGAATGGCGTTCGGTCGAGCCCAAGGGCAGGCCGCAGACCGCGCGCACGAATTGCTCGAACTGGCTGGTGATGCAGCCGTCGATCGTCCAGTGCCCGGAATTGTGCGGCCGCGGCGCCAGTTCGTTCACCAGCACTTCGTTCTCGTGTGTCACGAACATCTCGACCGCCAGAAGGCCGACCAGCTCGATCTCGTTGGCGATGTGGCGGGCGATCGCCTCGGCGCGCCCGGCGATCGATTCCGGGATGCGCGCGGGAACGATGGTGGTGTCGAGGATGTGGTTCTTGTGCTGGTTCTCGACCGGCTGGAAGATCGCGGTGGCGCCGTCCGGCCCGCGGGCGACGATCACCGAGATCTCGCGGCTGAAATCGACGAAGGCTTCCAGGATGCCGATGTCGCCGCCCATCTTCACCCAGGCCTCGAACAGGTCCATGTCGCCGTCGATCCGCACCTGGCCCTTGCCGTCATAGCCGAATTCGGCGGATTTCAGGATCGATGGGCGCCCGAGCGCCTTGACCGCCGCTTCCAGGGCCTCTTGGCGGGAAACGTCGAGGAACCGCGTGGTCGGCACATTGATCGAGGCGAGGAAGCGCTTTTCCCGAAGCCGTTCCTGGGCCACGTAGAGGACCTTCGGGTTCGGCCGGGTCGGCTTCAGCGTGGCCAGGAATTCCGTGGTCTTCGAAGGAATGTTCTCGAATTCGAAAGTGATAACATCGACGCTTTCCGCAAAGCGCTTGAGCGCCGCCTCGTCGCCATAGGGCGCCACCGTGGTGCGCCAGGAGACAGACGAAGCGGGCGAGTCCTTGTCCGGGCAATAGGTATGGACGCGGTAACCCAGCCGGGCCGCCGCCATCGCGGTCATCCGGCCAAGCTGGCCTCCGCCGAGAATGCCGATCATGCCGCCGGGCGCGATGACCTGATTGCGATCCCCGGATTTGCTCTCGCCCGCCATGCTGCTCATCGTTCTGCACCGGTATGGACGGGGCGTTCGGCGACCGCAGCGGTCTGTTTTCTGCGGTAGGCGGCCAGCCTGGCCGCGAGCTTGTTGTCGCCCAAGGCGAGGATCGAAGCAGCCAGAAGCCCGGCATTAACGGCGCCGGCGCGGCCGATGGCCAGGGTGCCGACGGGGATGCCGGCCGGCATCTGCACGATGGAGAGCAGGCTGTCCTGGCCCTTCAGGGCCGCGGATTCCACCGGCACGCCCAGAACCGGCAATTCGGTCAATGAAGCGGTCATGCCCGGTAAATGCGCGGCGCCGCCGGCGCCGGCGATGATCACCCGGATCCCGCGGGATTTAGCGGTTTCGGCGTAATCCACCATGCGTTTCGGGGTCCGATGTGCGGAGACGATTCGCGTTTCATGAGCCACCCCGAGTTCATCCAGGATCTGGGCGGCGTGATGCATGGTCTGCCAATCCGATTGGCTGCCCATGATGATTCCGACCAGAGGCTTCTTGGTCATCCGAGACGTGGCCATACGCAATCATCCCCCACCGCCGCGGCGCAGCCGCCAGCGAAGGCCGGATTATAGGTATCGAAGGCTTAAGTACAAGTCAGGCATCTGGCGCAAGCGATTGACCCGGCTGGATTCTTGTGCCTGGTACCCGGCTGCGGCCGCTCACGCATTATCTCACCAGGTGGCACGCTTCCAATGTATAGATTAACACGGTTTTAACGCCGGTAAGATAGGATTCGATGCTGAAAAGCCGCTTTGTCCGTGCCGGCAAGCGGGGATGCGGTTGCAGATCGTCAAGCAGCCGGGCAAAACTGCTTACGGTTCCGCAGCGAGGCGGCGAATGAGAGTGCGTGACAAAGCTATTCCGGGTGCCGGTGCCATAACCGGCGCCAGGCCGGTGGCGAAGGTTGCCAAGGGCCGGGCGGCTGCGCCTGCAGCGCCCGCGGAAGAAGCGACAAGCGCTGAACCGGTCGATACCTCCTCTTTCCTCGGCCTGACCGAAACCGAGCTCTCTCCGGCTGTCCGTGCCGCGTTGCAGACGCTGCTGGACGAAGTGGCGCGGCTGCGCGAGGAATTGCTGCGCACCCGCAAGCGTATTTCCCATCTGGAACGCCTTGCCGACGAAGACGCGATGCTCCCGGTCGCCAACCGCCGGGCCTTCGTGCGCGAACTCACCCGAATCATCTCCTATTCGGAACGCTATGGCTCGGCCGGATCGGTGCTCTATTTCGACCTCAATGGGATGAAGATCATCAATGACCGATTCGGGCATGCCGCCGGTGACGCCGTGCTGCAGCATTTCGCGACATTGCTGGTCAACAATGTCCGCGACTCCGACGTGGTCGGCCGGCTGGGCGGCGATGAGTTCGGCGTGATCCTTGCCCAGGCCGACCAGCCGCAGGCCGAAGAGAAAGCAGCGCAACTGCTCGACGTGATCAAGGCTTCACCGATGGATTGGGACGGCCACTCGATCACGCTCTCCTGCGCCGTCGGCATCCACCAGTTCTCCGGCGAGCAATCCGCCGATGACGCATTGTCCGAGGCGGATGCGTCGATGTATCGCGAGAAGAAGAAGCATTACGAAGGCAAAACGCGGCCACCGCGGGAATAGCCCTTCGATCTCCTGACAGATAGCTGAATTGGTCGCGCTGGAACCCGGAAACGCTCGCCGGGGTTGACGCCCTGTCTGCCGCATTGTCCGCCCGCCCAGCTATACGCATCCCGTCCCGCGAGTTCCCATGATGAAAACCCAGCAGCGACCGTTGATTCTCCTGATCTCCGGCGCCGTGACCGTTCTGTTCGGCCTCAGTCTGATCGCCGGCGGAGCCTGGCTGTTGGCGCTCGGTGGCTCCTGGTACTACCTGCTCGCGGGTATCGGCATCGCCGCGACCGGCCTGCTGGTGATCGCCCGGAGGGCGGAAGCCTATTGGGTCTATGCCGCGGTGGTGCTCGGCACCCTGGCCTGGGCGATTTTCGAAATCGGTTTCGATTGGTGGCCGCTGGTGCCGCGCGGCGATCTGGTCTTCATCATCGGCCTCTATCTGTTGATGCCTTGGATCGCGCGGCATTTGCGGCGGCCCGTTCGCGGCGTCACAGAAGCCGATGTCGTGGTATCGCCTTCCGCCATCGATGTACCGGAGACGCTTCCGAAGCGCAACTGGCGCGGGACCGGTTTGCCGCTGACGATCAGCCTGCTGCTGGCTGCGGTGGTTGGAATCGTCGCGATGCTTCTTCAGCATGACAACCTCGCCGGAACTCTGACGAGCAGTGTTCAACTTGCCGCAGGCGATTCTTCCGATATCGCGCCTTCCCATATCGCGGAAGCGGGGAATGATTGGCGCGCCTATGGCGGCAGCGAGGCGGGCGACCGGTATTCCTCACTCACCCAGATCACGCCCGACAATGTCGGCAAGCTCAAGGTGGCCTGGACCTATCACACCAAGGACATCCGCGGGCCGAACGATCCGATCGAATCCACTTATGAGCTGACGCCGCTGAAGGTGGGGGATTCGCTCTATCTCTGCACGCCGCATGATCAGGTGATCGCGCTCGATGCCGAGACCGGCGCGGAGCAATGGAAGTACGATCCGCAAATGAAGGAAGTGCAGGCGCTGCAGCATCTCACTTGTCGTGGCGTCTCCTATCACGACAGCGGGGCGAGCGGCGCGCCCGGCGACTGCGGCAAGCGCATCTTCCTGCCCACCGCCGATGCGCGGCTGATCGCGCTCGATGCTGGCACCGGCGAGCCCTGCGAGGGCTTCGGCGATCACGGCCAGGTCAATCTCTGGCTCGGCATGCCGAAGCTGCAGCCCGGCTTCTACTATTCGACCTCGGCTCCGGCCATCACCCGCAACCTCGTGATCATCGCAGGGAATGTCACGGACAATGCTTCCACCTATGAACCGTCGGGTGTGGTGCGCGCCTATGATGTGAACACGGGTGCCCTGGTCTGGAACTGGGATTCCGGCAATCCGGACGACACCGCGCCCTTGGCGCCGGGCAAGACCTATACGCCGAACTCACCGAACAGCTGGAGCACCGCCAGCGTCGATGAAATCCTGGGCATGATCTATCTGCCGATGGGCAATGCGCCGCCGGACCAATGGGGCGCCAAGCGCACACCGAACACCGAGAAGTTCAGCGCCGCGATCGTCGCCCTCGATCTCGCCACCGGCAAGGTGCGCTGGGTCTATCAGACGGTGCATCACGATCTCTGGGACATGGATGTCGGTTCCCAACCGAGCCTGGTCGATCTCGACATGCCGAGCGGCAGAGTGCCGGCCTTGGTGGCGCCCACCAAGGCCGGCGATCTCTATGTGCTGGATCGCCGCACCGGCCAACCCGTGATCCCGGCACCGGAGCAGCCGGTTCCACAAGGTGCCGCGCAAGGCGATCATACCGCGCCGACGCAGCCATTCTCCCTGCTCAGTTTCAAGCCCGCGCCTTTGACGGAGAGGGATATGTGGGGCGTCACGCCGTTCGATCAACTTGCCTGCCGCATCGCATTCCAGAGGCTGCGTTACGAGGGCATGTTCACGCCGCCTTCCGTGCAGGGTTCGCTGGTCTATCCCGGCAATCTCGGCGGCTTCGATTGGGGCGGCATCGCCGTCGATCCGGAGCGGCAGATCGCTTTCGCCAATCCGGACTACATGGCCTTCGTTTCGCGGCTGATCCCGCAATCGGCGGATCTGCCCGCCGATTTCGAAGCCAAGATCAACCGCGAGAATGTCGGCGCCAGCCCGAATTTCGGAGTGCCCTTCAAGGCCGATCTCCATCCTTTCCTGTCGGTCATCGGCCTGCCGTGCCAGTCGCCGCCCTGGGGTTATGTGGCGGGTGTCGATCTCAAGACCGGCCAGATCGTCTATCAGCACAAGAACGGCACGGTGCGCGACAGTTCACCCGTTCCGTTCCCGTTCAAGATGGGCGTGCCGACGCTGGGCGGCCCGATCATGACCGCGGGCGGCGTCGCCTTCATGAGCGGCACGCTCGATTACTATATCCGCGCCTATGATGTTGCCACCGGCACGCAGCTTTGGGAGGACCGGCTGCCGGCCGGCGGGCAGGCGACGCCGATGACCTATATGTCCGCGAAGAGCGGCCGCCAGTTCCTGATCGTGGTGGCCGGCGGCCATGGCTCACTCCCCACCAAGCCCGGCGATTCCATCATCGCCTATGCGCTGCCGAAGTGAGTTCAGAAACGATCGATCACCGTGATGCCTGAACCGCGATAGTCGTTCATGGCGGCCAGAGCGGCGCCGGCTTCTTCCAACCGGATGGTCTTGGTCACCAGCCGCGCGGGATCGATACGGCCGGCGGCGATCATCTCGAACAAAGCCGGGAAACGGCTGGCGGGAATGCCGCGGGTACCCATCACCGTGATCTGGCGGGAATAGACCAGTTCCAGGAGCGGGATGGTCGGTTCGGTATGTCGTCCGAGCGGCATGCCGATTTGGACATGGCGTCCCAGCTTGCGCAGGCCGCGGATCGAATTGTGGAAGGTGTCGGTGATGCCGAGCGCGTCCAGCGACACATGCGCGCCGCCGCCGGTGAGATCCCGAATCGCATTGCCCACATCGGCGATGCCGCTGACATTCAAGGTCTTGGTGGCACCCATATTGCGCGCCAGCTCCAGGGCCTCCTCGTTCACATCGACGGCGAGCACCGAAGCGCCCATGGCCGCGCCGATCATAACCGCCGAAAGACCCACGCCGCCGCTGCCGTGAATCGCCAGCCATTCGCCCGGCTGCAGTTTCGCGCGATCGGCCACGGCCCGGAACGCGGTGGTGACCCGGCATCCCATGCCGGCCGCGGCGACGAAGCCGATCATTTCCGGCAGGCGGACCAGGTTGAAATCGGCGCGCGGGACCGCGATCCGTTCCGCGAAGGCGCCCCATGATGAAAAGCCGACGACATGCTGATTGGAACAGACCGTGGCGTCGCCGCCCAGGCAATCCGGGCAGACGCCGCAGGCGAGAATGAAGGGTGCGGTGACGCGATCGCCGACCTTGAGGCGCCGGCAGCCAGGCCCGATTGCTTCGACGGTACCGGCGAATTCATGACCCGGCACATGCGGGGCCGCCACGTCGGAATCCGCACCTGTCCAGGCATGCCAATCGGAACGGCAGACGCCGCAAGCGGCGACGCGGACGATGGCACCGTCCGGCGGGCATTCGGGATCGGGGAGTTCGCGAACAATGAGCGGCGCTTTGAAGGCGTCGAAGATGGCGGCTTTCATCGCTAATCCTATTCTGGGGCAATTCCTATTTCGGGCGGATCATCCAGGCTCCCGCCAGCACCAGCATGGCGATCAGCGCCGGGCCGAGGGCGAACCAAGAACCGCCGGCGGCAACCGCGGCGGCGGAGGCCCAGGCTACGGAAGAGAAGGCTTCGGCGAAAGTGGCAATCCGCGACGATGTCTGGCGGCGACGGAAGAAACGGCGCTTCGCCTGGCTGCGAAACCAGACTTGAATCAGGGTGGAGGAAACCGTCGCGATGCCGATCCCGATGGCGACAATCGTGGCCACGCGCCAGGAAAGCGTGGCAATTGCGATGAGGAAGGGCAGGAAAATCGCGGAGACCGCGATCACCACCGCTTCGACTTTGGCGAAGATCGAGCGGGCGGGCGAGAGTGGGGCGGAGGCGATCAGGTCCGGCGCGTCTTCGCCGGAAACCGCCAGCCAGGCGAGTCCACCGCCGAGCTGTCCCGCCGCCATGGTGAGAACCGGCGTCACGATCACCAGGGCGTTCTGATTATTGCCATAGGAACGCCACAGGAAAATGCCGGGCGGAATGAGATAGAGAAGCTGCATCAGGCTCTGAGAGGCCAGCCAGGGGTCGCGCAGCAGCAAGACCCACTCCTTCCGGTGCAGCAGTTTGCGCGCCGTGGTGGCGCGAAACCGGCCGAGAAACCATCCGGTCAATCCGCCGACCTGCTTCTGTCCCAGCATCGCCCCGGCCGTCGCCAAGGCATATTCTCCGAGCCGGTCGGCAAGGAGCATCATCGGCAATCCCAAGGCGATGAGCCCCAAAACCAATATCTCGATGAGCGCGATCGGATCGCCCAGGATGGCGCGCGCCGGAATCCAGACCAGGCTGTCCGGGCCCGGCGCATGCGCAATCATGGTCTCCGATTGGAAAAAGGCCTGCTGCGACATGCTGCCGATGGAAAGGATCGCCACCACTTGGATGGCGATGATGAAGGCCGAGCCGATGACGGCCGCCAGGATCTGCGAGGCGAGACGGGTGCGGCGCGGGCCCATGGAATCGAACAAGGCCGCCGTCAGCACCAGAGCCAAGCCGCTCGTCGCCATGCCCGCGGCGACGGCAACGCCGAAGGCGGAAAGCCAATGCGTTCCTCCCCGCCAAACCAGGACGTCGATGAAGGGCGTGGCGACGAACAAGGTCATCAATGTAGTGGAGATCGCGATCGAGACCACACGGAGCGCGAACAGGCGGGGCAGCGAAACGGGCGAGGATTTCAGAAGCTCGAGATCGCCGCGACCGTAGAACAGCCGCGTCACCTGTTCCAGCGCCTGGGAGAGCATCAGGAAGAAGCCAAGGCCAATACTGCCGCTGATGGCCGTATACGCCGAAGTGCCGGCGTCCAGCTTAACCCCGGCATAACGCGCCACCATGCCATAAGCGATGAAATGCATGATGACGGCCACGCCGAGCAGGAACAGCAGGACCGAACGCATGCGCCAGCGGCCACCGGCGGTGATCAGATATTCGAGGTCCCGCCAAGAGATGAGGCTCTCCTGCCGGGCCAGCCACCAGAGCGAGCGCGGCGTGAAGGATTCGACCGTCATGCCGTGGCTTCCGGTTCCGCGACGAGGGTGAGGAAAACATCCTCCAGGCTGGTGCCGCCGACCGCCGAACCCGCTTGGCGCCGCAATTCGTCGAGCGTGCCCTCGGCGATCAACCGGCCGCGCGAGATCACGCCGATCCGTTCCGCCATGCGCTCGGCGACTTCGAGAATATGGGTTGTCATGATGACCGTGCAGCCCTGGCGGACACGCTGCAGCAGCACGTCCTTCACCAGGCGCGCGGCGCGGGCATCGAGACCGGTCAGGGGCTCGTCGAGGATGATGAGGCGCGGGTCATGCACCAGTGCGCCGGCCAAAGCCACTTTCTGCCGCATGCCTTTGGAGAAGCCTTCGCAGCGCTCATCGGCATTGGGCTTCAGTTCCAGCCATTCCAGCAATTCATGCGCCCGCTTTTCCGCAATGGTGACATCGACCCCCCAAAGCCCGGCGACGAAGGCGAGATATTCCAACGGCGTCAGCTTGTCGTAGATCATCGGCTCGTCGCTGACCCAGGCCGTGATCTGCTTGGCGGCGATCGGTGCTGCCAATGCATCGGTACCGAAAATCTCGACACTGCCGCTGTCCGGCCGCAGCAACCCGGCCACGATCCGAAGCGTGGTGGTCTTGCCCGCCCCGTTGGGTCCGAGTAAAGCGTAGAATTCGCCGCGGCCTATCCTAAGATCCAAGCCATCGACCGCAGGGCGCTGAAAAACCTTGCGGAGTCCGCGCACCGTGAGCGCGCTGTCGATATCGCCGGAAGCTTCGCCTTTCGCCGCCATTTCATGCATAAGCTTGCTGCTGAAATTCATGCCGGCCCTCACAATGCCGCTTCATTAAACCCTTGTCACTATTGCTAAGCCATTAACGGGACTTGCAATTGTGAGAATCGCCGGGGTCGGCGTAACTTCCGCAGCGCCAAGGTGTTGTTTCCGGCGCGGTGGCGGGGCAGAGGTCATGAATCCATTGAGTGTATGGGCGTCCACATATCTCCTGAACGAGATCGGGGCAACTTTGGGCGTGCTGCTGCATCTCGGCCTGGCAACCGCGGTGACGATCCATGTCTTGCTCCACAAGCGGGATGTGCCGGCCGCGATCGGCTGGATGGGGCTCGCCTGGCTGTCGCCAATCATCGGGCCGTTGTTCTATTGGATGTTCGGCATCAATCGGGTGCGCCGACGCGCCTATCGGATCAGCCGGCGCTATGTGGCCCGCCGCGGCCCGCCGCCGCCTTTGGGCAAGATACGCAGCGAGAAATACGCGGCGCTGGAGCGTGCCGTCGGCGTCATCACCCGCCGGCCGACTTTGGACGGCAACGCGATCCAGCTTATGCGCAACGGCGACGAGGCCTATCCCGCCATGCTGCAGGCCATCCGCGACGCCAAGGCCAGCGTCGGCCTGACCAGCTACATCTTCTATGCCGATGAAGCCGGGCGCCCTTTCATCGAGGCGCTGAGCGCGGCCAAGGCGCGCGGCGTCGAGGTTCGGGTCATCATCGACGGGGTGGGCAGCGGCTATCTGTTTTCCCTAGCCGCTTTCAGGATGCAGCGCGCGGGCATCACGGTCGCCCGTTTCATGCATTCCTGGTGGCCGTGGCGCACCGCCTTCCTCAATTTGCGCAATCACAAGAAGATCCTGGTCGTGGACGGCAATCGCGGCTTCATCGGCGGGTTGAACATCAGCGCCCACAATCTGAAATCTGCGGATCCGCGCACCGCGATCCGCGACATGCATTTCGAGATCAAGGGGCCGGTTGTGGCGCAGGTCGTCGAAGCCTTCGCCGCAGATTGGGAATTCGCCACCGGCGAGGAACTCAAGGGGCCGTCCTGGTTTCCCGAACTCACTGAAAGCGGGAAGGCGCTGGCGCGTGTGATCACGTCAGGCCCGGATCAGGATATCGAGAAAATCGAATTCATGTTCCTGCAGGCGATCGGCAGCGCGCAGCGGTCGATCAAGATCATCACGCCCTATTTCTTGCCGGACGAGCGCCTGATCGCGGCGCTCGAACTTGCGGCGATGCGCGGTGTCGATGTCGATGTGGTGATTCCGGAGAACAGCGATCACTTGATCATGGATTGGGCGGTGCTGGCGCATATCGCGCCGCTCCTGGTCGCCGGCGCCCGTATCTGGCGCGCACCCCAGCCGTTCGAGCATTCGAAGCTGATGACCATCGACGGCGGGTGGTCGCTGATCGGCAGCGCCAATTGGGACCAGCGCAGCCTGCGGCTCAATTTCGAGATCAACATGGAGATTTACGATCACGATTTCAGCGCAATGCTGTCCGAGAAGATCGCCGCGCGGCAAGGCGATGAGTTGACGCTGAAGGGCATATTCTCCCGCTCGATGCCGATCCGCTTGCGCAATCGCGCGGTGCGCCTGCTGCTGCCTTATCTCTAGCCAGAGATCTTTAGCCAGAGGTCAATCGGAGGCCTTCAACGTCATCCGAATCGGGTGATGGTCGGAAGGCCCGCGGTCCAGGACCGTTGCCTCGAGGCAATCGAGTTCGCGCACCAGGCAGCGGTCGAGACGGGTGCGGAATTTATGGGTCCGCTGCCGGGGCCCTGCATCCCGGAACCCTTCCAGACGGATTCCACCAAACGCGTTGTAGTCGCCGATCACGGCCGCCGGTCCGTTCAGGCGGCCGGCGGCGATGCGCAGCTGCCGGCGATTCAGAAACTGCCCGTGCGAAAGATGGACATTCGCGAAATGGATGCCCTCGATTTCGAGGATCTGGGCCAATCGCGGCGGAACCCGCCCCGGCAGGCGCGAACTCGGCAGTTCGATCGAATCGGTTGCGAAAGTCTTATGCGGCGTCCACGCCGCCAATCCGTAGACGCGTCTCGGCAGCGGAAGGAAGTGGAATTGGCCGCCGACCACATCGGCCAGTTCCTTCAGCGTCTCCTTGGCCTCTTGCATCAGGAGGAGATCCGGATGCTCGGCCTCCACCAGCGCGGCGAGATGCGCAAGCACTGCACCGCCGCGATGCCAGAGATTCCAACTGATGACTTTCAAGATTCTATCGGATTGCAACACCTGGGATACTGAATAACCGCCGGCCGAATGCTTCGTTCCGCGTCAAACCGCCCGCACCACGGCGTGCTTCTTCTTGCCGAAAGAGAGCTTGATCACGCCGTCGCCATTGAGATCGACGAGGGTGATCTTTCGATTTTCATCGGACACGGTGGCGTCGTTGAGCTTTGCCCCCGCACCCTTGATCAGCCGGCGCGCTTCGCCATTGGAGGCGGCGAAGCCGGCGCGGCGGAACAGCTCGAAGGCGGCGATGCCGGCCTCGAGCTCGCCTTTCGGGATGTCGAGGCTGGGCAGATCCTGGCCGAGGCCGCCTTCCACGAAAGTCTTCCGCGCGGTTTCGGCGGCGGCTTTGGCGGCTTCCTCTCCATGGCACATCCGGGTCGCCTCGTTGGCGAGGACGATCTTCGCATCGTTGATCGCGGAGCCGTCCAGTTTCTCCAGGCGGGCGATCTCGTCGAGCGGCAGGTCGGTGAACAGGCGGAGGAAGCGCCCGACATCGGCGTCATCCGTGTTCCGCCAGAACTGCCAGTAGTCGTAGGCCGGCAGCTTCTCCTCGTTGAGCCAGACGGCACCGGCGGCGGTCTTGCCCATCTTGGCGCCGGAAGCGAGCGTGATCAGCGGCGAGGTCAGGCCGAACAGCTCGCGGTCATCGACCCGGCGCCCAAGCTCGACTCCGTTGACGATGTTGCCCCATTGATCGGAGCCGCCCATCTGCACGCGGCAGTCGAGGCGGCGCGCCAATTCCAGGAAGTCATAGGCCTGGAGGATCATGTAATTGAATTCGAGGAAGCTCAACGGCTGCTCGCGTTCGAGCCTGAGCTTCACGGAATCGAAGGCCAGCATGCGGTTGACCGAGAAGTGACGGCCGTAATCGCGCAGGAAATCGATATAGTTCAGCTTCTCCAGCCAATCGGCGTTGTTGACCATCACCGCGTCGGTGGGTCCGTCGCCGAATTTCAGGAACTGCGCGAAGACCTTCTTGATGCCGGCGATGTTGCGATCGATGTCCGCGCTGGTCAGCAGCTTGCGGCTCTCATCCTTGCCGGAAGGATCACCCACCTTGGTGGTGCCGCCGCCCATCAGCACGATGGGCTTGCCGCCGGTCTTCTGCAGCAGGCGCAGCTTCATGATCTGCACCAGCGAGCCGACATGCAGCGAATCCGCCGTGGCGTCGAAGCCGATATAGGCGATCAGCACGCGTTCCCGGGCGACGCGGTCGAGATCTTCGAGCGCGGTGCATTGATGGAGATAGCCGCGGTCGATGAACTGCCGCAGGAATTCGGATTTGACGTCGGTCATGGGTAGCGCCTGGATTTGGAGACGGCCGTGGTTTAACACTTGCTACAGCATCATTCCAGGGTGAAGAGGGTCACGTGGCTCAGGGTAATGGGATTGGGACCGGGAACATCTGGGCGATGGGGCTGATGAGCGGCACCAGCGGCGACGGCATCGACGCCGCCCTGATCAAGACCGATGGCACACACATCTTCACCAAAGGGCCGGGGCTCGGCGAGGTCTATGATCCCCCGTTCCGGGCGGAATTGAAGGGTGCCTATGGGCATTGGGATCCGCCGGTCGGCCTGGAGCGCACGCTCACTGAGCGCCACGCGGCGGCGGTCCAGCAGCTCCTTGCCAAGGCCGGCATGAAACCGGCGGAGATCGGGGTGGTCGGCTTCCATGGCCAGACCATCCTTCACGAGCCGGAAAAGCACCGCACCCGTCAGATCGGCGATGGCGCGTTGCTGGCCAAACTGACCGGAATTCCGGTGGTGAACGATTTCCGCAGCGCCGATATGGCGGCGGGAGGCGAGGGTGCTCCGCTCGCGCCGGTCTTCCACCGGGCGATGGCCGAAGGGCTGGACGGGCCTATCGCCATGCTGAATGTCGGGGGCGTCGCCAATGTCACCTATATTGGCGCCGATGGCAGCCTGATCGCTTTCGATACCGGCCCCGGCAATGCGCTGATCGACGATTGGGCGATGCGCCATACCGGCCAGCCGGTGGATCACGGCGGCATCTTGGCGCAAAGCGGGAAGGTGG
>DASYDA010000386.1:0-4207 GCA_036499865.1 Dongiaceae bacterium
CTCCTCGCCGCCCTCGCCCGGCACCAGCAACGTGCATATGGCGAAAGGCAAGATCAGCCGCGACGCGCTGATCAAAGGGATCGATCGCGGCTTCTACGTCACCGAGATGATCGGCTCCAGCGTCAATGGCGTCACCGGCGATTACAGCCGCGGCGCCTCCGGTTTCTGGATCGAGAAGGGCGAGCTCACCTTCCCGGTCTCCGAGGTCACCATCGCCGGAAACCTGAAGGACATGTTCAAGGCGCTGACACCAGCCGACGACCTCGTCTTCCGTTACGGCACCAACGCGCCGACGCTGCGGGTGGATGGGATGACGCTGGCGGGGGCGTGATAGATCAAGGCCAACGCGGCACAAACGGCCCCAGACACCGATTGCGTGACGTTCCAATGACCATCGCGTGATGGTCATGTGAAATAGGCGTTGCGCCGATGCCTTGTCATCGGCGCGTCATGCCTTGAAGGCTATCAGGGCGCCATCCGGAACTCGGGTTCCGAGTCGCCTTTGATGGCCGGGATGAACGCAGAACCGATCACGCGCGATCACCGCTACCGCAGCATCTTCATCTCCGATTTGCATTTGGGCACACGGGGTTGCAAGGCGGAGTTCCTCCTCGACTTCCTGAAGCATACCGAGGCCGACAACATCTATCTGGTCGGCGATATCATCGATTGCTGGCGGCTGAAGAAGACCTGGTATTGGACACAGGCCCATAATGACGTGGTGCAGAAGCTGCTGCGCAAGGCGCGCAAGGGCACCCGGGTCATTTATGTTCCCGGCAATCACGACGAGCCTTTGCGCGACTATGACGGCATGGCCTTCGGCGACGTGACCATCCACAACGAGATCGTGCATGTGACCGCCGACGGAAGGAAGTTCCTGGTCACCCACGGCGATGCCTTCGACGGCGTCATCAAATATGCGCGCTGGCTCGCTTACCTCGGCGACACCGCCTATCACTGGGTCCTGGTGCTGAACCACTGGTACAACCATGTCCGCGTAAGCATGGGTCTCCAGTACTGGTCGCTCTCGGCCTATCTCAAGACCCAGGTCAAGGACGCGGTCAAATTCATCAGCGATTTCGAATCCGCCATGGCCGCCGAGGCGAAACGCCACGGCTATGACGGGGTCATCTGCGGCCATATCCACAAGGCGGAATCGCGGATGATCGACGGCGTGGTCTATTGCAATGACGGCGACTGGGTCGAAAGCTGCACCGCTCTGGTCGAGCATTTCGACGGCCGCCTGGAAATTATCGAATGGGCGGCGAGCCGCAACTTCTCCATGTTGACTCCGGGGCTGACCCCCGGGCTGACTCCGGGGCTGACTCCGGCCCTCACCGACGAGATCGAAGACCATCATCGGGACGGGCAGGTCGCCGCGTGAAGCTCTGTCTCGTGACCGATGCCTGGACACCGCAGATGAACGGCGTGGTCCGCACCTTGACGCGCACCTGCGACGAGCTCCGTGACATGGGCCACGAGATCGATGTGATCTCGCCGGATCTTTTCAACGCCTTCCCCTGCCCGACCTATCCCGAGATCCACCTGGCGGTGCTGCCGGGCCGCGCGGTGGCGCGCCGCATCCGCGCATCGAAGCCCGATGCCGTGCATATCGCGACCGAAGGTCCGCTGGGAATGGCGGCGCGACGCTATTGCCGGAAGCAGAAACTCCCCTTCACAACCGCCTATCACACACGCTTCCCGGAATATGTGGCGGCGCGCCTCGCGGTGCCGGTCGGCTGGAGCTATGCCTGGCTCCGGCGTTTCCATCGCGACGCATGCTCCATCATGGTGGCGACGGAATCCATCGAGAGCGATTTGCGCAACCGCGGCTTCGACAACATCCGGCGCTGGTCGCGGGGCGTCGATACCGAGCTGTTCCGGCCCCGCGACGAGGAGAATGGCAAAGCGCTGCTCGATCTGCCGCGCCCGATCCATCTCTATGTCGGCCGGGTCGCGGTGGAGAAGAATATCGAGGCCTTTCTCTCCCTCGACCTCCCCGGCAGCCAGGTGGTGATCGGCGACGGCCCGCAATTGGAGACCCTGCGGCGGCGCTTTCCCAAGGCGCATTTTCTCGGCCGCAAGATCGGCGAGGATCTGGCCCGGCACTACGCCGCGGCGGATGTCTTCGTCTTCCCGAGCCTCACCGACACCTTCGGCCTCGTGGTTCTCGAAGCCCTGGCCAGCGGCCTGCCGGTCGCGGCCTTCCCGGTGCCGGGGCCTCGCGACATCCTCACGGATAGCGATGCCGGCGTACTCGACGCCGATCTCGCCAAGGCCGCCGAGCGCGCGCTCCAGCTCTCCGCCGCGCAATGCCGCGCCTGGGCGGAAAAGTTCTCCTGGCGCGCCGCCACCGAGCAGTTCCTCGGCAATCTGGCGCCGATCCCGGCGGCCTGACCCCAACGGCTTGCATTCAGCCCGCTTGCATTCAGCCCGCTTGCATTCAGAAGGGTGTTCGCGTTCCATCTCGGCCTGAGTGAGGCGTTGGGGAAGCCCGAATCACATGCCGGAAACCGCAGGCCACATCCTTTTCGGCCTCGATCCTTTATGGACCGCCACGATTCTGTTGATCGCCACCTATGCCGCGATCATGAGCGAGCGGCTCAATCGCGCCATCGTCGCCTTGCTGGGCGGCGGCTTGATGATCGCGCTCGGCCTGCTCAACCAGGAACAGGCGATCCGGGGCATCGATTTCAACACGTTGGCCCTTTTGGCCGGCATGATGATGATCGTCGCCATCGCGCGGCGTTCCGGCGTGTTCCAATTCGTCGCCATTGTCGCCGCCCAGTCCTGCCGTGCCAGCCCCGCTGGCGTGCTGGCGCTGCTGGCGATCGTGACCGCCGGCTTTTCAGCACTGCTCGACAACGTGACCACGGTGCTGCTGGTCGCCCCCGTCACCCTGGTCATCTGCCGTGAGCTGAAGGTGGCGCCCTATCCCTTTCTGTTCAGTGAGATCTTCGCCTCGAATATCGGCGGCACGGCCACTTTGATCGGCGATCCGCCCAACATCATCATCGGTTCGGCGGCGCATCTCAGCTTCACCGATTTCCTGCTGGAACTGACGCCGGTCGTGCTGGTGGTTCTGGCGCTGCATTGCCTTGCCATGCATCTGATCTGGGGCCGCAAGCTACAGGCGAGCGTCGAAGCCAGGGGGCGGGTCATGTCGCTCGGGCGCCGCGCGGCGATCAGCGATGCCCGGCTGCTCAAGCAATCGGTGACCGTGATCGTGCTGGTGGTTGCCGCCTTCATACTGGCTCGCCAGATTCATCTTGAGGCCGGGACCATTGCGCTGTTCGGCGCTGCCATCCTCTTGGCGCTCGACAATTTCGGGCGCTCGGTCGAGCACCAGCATGCGCGCTTGATCGAGACCTTCAACGAGGTCGAATGGATCACTATCTTCTTCTTCGTCGGCCTGTTCATCGTGGTGGCCGGTGTCGATCATGCGGGGCTGCTGCGGCTCTTCGCCGGCAAGCTGGTCGCCTGGACTTCAGGCGATCTCAAATCCCTCACCTTGGCGATCCTCTGGGCCTCGGCGCTGCTTTCCGCCTTCATCGACAACATCCCCTTCGTCGCCACCATGATCCCGGTGATCAAGAGCATGGCGCCGCAACTGGGCGGCGATCAGGCGATCCAGCCACTCTGGTGGGCTTTGTCGCTGGGCGCCTGTTTCGGCGGCAACGGCACGCTGATCGGCGCCTCCGCCAACCTCACCATCGCCGGGATCGGCGAGCGCGCCGGCGTCAAATTCCGCTTCATGGGATTCCTGAAGCTGGCGCTGCCGCTGATGCTGCTCAGCATCGTCGTCAGCCACCTCTATCTGCTCTGGCGGTTTTTTTAGAGGGGTTGAGGCGCCCACACTCTCTCGCTCGTCATCCCCGAACTTGGTCGGGGATCCACGCCTTCTTTCCGCTTAAACAAAAGGCGTGGATGCCCGCACCAAGTGCGGGCATGACGGAAAGAGAGCAGCCGTCTCTACAGATACCAGTCGTATTCCTGGCGCGAGATCGCGCCCATGAATTTCCGCATCTCCAGACGCTTCAGATCCAACGCCAGCGCCAGCATGTCCGGATTGATGTAGCGCGGAAGGATCTTTGCTGCGGCGAAGCGCTCCAGGGCGGCCGGGAATTCGAAGGGGGTGCTCGGATCGACGGCGTCGCCGCCATAATCCTTGGTTTCCGCGCCGGGCTTCAGCTTGCTCTCGATGCCG
>DASYDA010000387.1:0-4065 GCA_036499865.1 Dongiaceae bacterium
GCCGACGCTGATCTCGTTGGATCCGAAGGCGATCGACCGCCTGATTCACAAGAAGACCTTCTACGCCACCCTGCTCGACGTCGATCTCGGCGGGCAGAAGCATCGCGTATTGCCGCGCGACGTGCAGTTCGATCCGGTCACGGACCGCACCCTGCATGTCGATTTCCAGCGCATCGGCAAGGACACGAAGGTCCATGTCAACGTGCCGGTGGTGGTGCGCAACGAACTCGCCAGCCCGGGCCTGAAGCGCGGCGGCGTGCTCAACCTAGTGCGCCACGAGATCGAATTCATCTGTTCCCCGGACAATATTCCGCAGATGGTCGAGGTCGATCTGACCGGTCTCGAAATCGGCGGCAGCGTCCACATCAATACGGTGAAGCTGCCGGAAGGTGCCGAGCTCGCGGTCCGCGAGCGTGACTTCACGGTGGTCTCGATCGGCGCGCCGACCGGCCTCAAGGCCGAACAGCAGGAAGCCGCCGAGAAGGCTGCCGCAGCGGCTTCCGCTCCGGCCGCGGGTGCCGCCCCGGCTGCGGGTGCTGCTCCGGCTGCCGGTGCCGCTCCGGCTGCCGGTGCCAAGGCGCCTGCCGCAGGCGCCAAGGCCGCGGCTCCGGCCGCGAAGACCGCCGAGAAGAAGAAGTAAGCGCCCACGGCGACAAGCTCTGGGCAACACCATGCGTTTGGTTGTCGGCTTGGGCAATCCTGGCCCGCGCTACTCCGGCAACCGGCACAATATCGGCTTCATGGCGGCGGACGCGATCGTCCGCCGCCATTCTTTTGGGCCGGTCAGGGAACGCTTCCACGGCCTCGTCGCCGAAGGCACGATCGACGGCGAGAAGGTGGTGGCGCTCTGCCCCGAGACCTTCATGAACGATTCCGGCCGCGCCGTTCAGGCGGCGGTGCAGTTCTTCAAGCTGCAGCCCCCGGATGTGATCGTCATCTATGACGAGATCGATCTCGCCCTCGGCAAGGTGCGGGTGAAGCGCGCCGGCGGCGCCGGCGGCCATAACGGCATCCGCTCCATCGACGCGCATATCGGCCAGGACTATTGGCGGGTCCGCCTCGGCGTCGATCATCCCGGCGTCAAGGAGATGGTGAAGGCCTATGTGCTGCAGGACTTCTTCAAGGAAGAGCGGCCGGTGGTGGAGCAGATGATCACCGCCGTGGCGGATGCTCTTCCGCTGCTGATCGCCGGGGATGACGGCCGCTTCATGAACAAGGTCAGCGTCGCGATCAATCCGCCGCCGAAGCGCGGCGCGGACGAACCAGAGGAAAAATAGCCTCTACTCGTCCGAGCTGCCGCCACCGCTGTCGCCGGGTTCGGATTCGGGCTCCTGATATTCCGGCTGCGAATCCTCGTCCTGCTGGGGTTGGGAATCCTGCTCCTGCGGCTGGACGTCTTCATCCTGCTGGTCCTGCTGCTCGTCTTGTTGCTCCTGCAGCTGCTGTTGTTGGTCGTTAAGCTGCTGCTGGCCTTGTTCCTGCTGTTCCTGCAGTTGCTGTTGCTGATCGTCGAGCTGCTGCTGGCCCTGGTCCTGCTGCTCCTGCAATTGCTGCTGCTGATCCTGGAGCTGCTGCTGCAGTTCCTCCTGCTGTTCCTGGCCCTGGTTCTGGGTGTCGTTGAGCTGTTGCTGCTCGTCGTCGAGCCGGCCCTGCCCTTCGTCCTGTTGTTCCTGCAGATTTTGCTGCTGGTCGTCGAGCCGGTTACGGCCCTCGTCCAACTGGTTTTGCTTCTGCTCCTGCTGGTCCTGGAGCTGTTGCTGCTGATCGTCGACCGATTGAGCCAGCACCTCGCCGGAGGACAAAGCGAGGAGCAATGCCGCAGCCGCAGCCAAGCCCGCGCATGAAAAAACGCCTTGGAATTCGCGCATGGAATCCTCGCCTCGAACGCGCCGCCCGCACCCGCCGGCTCGGATTCTAGGCTCCGCGCCGATCCTGTACCAGCGCCCCGGCCTTCCATCCGCCGATCCGGAAAGCCCGCCGCATTACTAGACAGCGAGAACGGATTCTGTCATCACCCGCTCCATTCGAGGCAAAGGGCCGGTCCAGCGGGCCAACCTCATTTAAGCAAGCAGTTTCCGGGATTTACCAAAATGGGTTTCAATTGTGGCATCGTCGGCCTGCCCAATGTCGGCAAGTCGACCCTGTTCAACGCGCTGACCTCGACGGCCGCGGCCGAAGCCGCCAACTATCCATTCTGCACCATCGAGCCCAATGTGGGCCGGGTCTCGGTCCCGGATGAGCGGCTGCAGAAGATCGCCGCCTTGGCGAAATCCGCGAAGATCATCGCGACCCAGCTCGAATTCGTCGATATCGCCGGCCTGGTTCGCGGCGCCTCCAAGGGCGAGGGGCTCGGCAACCAGTTCCTCGCCAACATCCGCGAGGTCGATGCCATCGTGCATGTGCTGCGCTGCTTCGAGGGTGAAGTCACCCATGTCGAAGGCTCGGTCGATCCGCTGCGCGATGCCGAGATCGTCGAGACCGAATTGATGCTGGTCGATCTCGAAAGCCTCGAGAAGCGCGGCGACGCCGCTGCGAAAAAGGTCAAGAGCGGCGACAAGGAAGCGAAGGCCCTGCTAGAAGTCGTAACACCAGCGCTCGAAGCCGTGCGCGCGGGGCGGCCTGCCCGGTCCATCCTCGCCGACCTCACTCCGGAACAACGACCAGCCTTTCATCAGCTTCAATTGCTGACGGGGAAGCCGGTGCTCTATGCCTGCAATGTCGAGGAATCGGCCGCGGCCAAGGGCAATGCCTGGTCGGAAAAGGTCGCCGCGCGGGCGAAGGTCGAGGGCTCGGCCAGCGTGGTCATCTCGGCGGCGATCGAATCCGAAGTGGCGCAACTGACCGACGAGACCGAGAAGCAGGAATTCCTCTCCAGCCTCGGCCTTGAAGAGACCGGCCTCTCCCGCGTGATCCGCGCCGGCTATACGCTGCTGGGCCTGCTGACCTTCTTCACCGCTGGCCCCAAGGAATCCCGCGCCTGGACCGTCCGCAAGGGCGCCAAGGCCCCGGAAGCCGCCGGCGTCATCCACACCGATTTCGAGCGCGGCTTCATCCGTGCGGAAACCATCGGCTATGACGATTACGTCGCCTGCGGCGGTGAGGCCGGCGCCAAGGAAGCCGGCAAGATGCGCGCCGAAGGCAAGGAATACACCGTCCAGGACGGCGACCTGTTCAATTTCCGGTTCAACGTTTAGGGCGCTCGTCGGAAAGAATCTTCGTCCCCTCTCCCACAAGGGGAGAGGGGACGCTGTTGCCGGCACTCGGTCTAAAGCCCTCTCCCCCGTCCGCGAATGCGGACATTCATCCGCGGGGTGGGAGAGGGACAGGGAGAGGGGCTGCGCTCACGCTCCGACCCATCCTGAATGCGCGCTAATTATACCGCCGCTGGAAGCCCTGGCGGATATGCCGCGCGAGTTCCGTGGTGACGGGGCTGACGCCGCTCGACGGAATATGCAGGTTGATGTGATGCCGCGGGAGCTGCGGCAGCATCTCGTCCTTCACGATGGTGAGGCGCTCGGGCACCGTGCGCGAGAGGAACGGCGCCACCGCCATATCCGCTTCCAGGGTGGCGAAGACCGGTTCCAGGCTGCCGACCTGGCAGATCGCCCGCCATTCGATCCCGGCCTTGGTCAAAGCCTCGACCGCGGAAGCGCGAAAGGCGCAGCTCTCGGTGCCAAGCGCCACCGGCAGGGGCTTGCGCCGATGCGCATCGCCGCCTTTGGCGCCGGCCCAGACCAGCCGGTCGGTCAGCAGCAGGTGATCGCGATCGCCGGGCTTGGATTCCGTGGTCAGCGTGAGATCGATCTTGCCGTCGATGAGATACGAGCGGAGCGCCTGGGTGGTGTCGCTCACCAGCGTCACCAGCACATTGGGATGCGCCTGGCGAAACACCCGGAGGATCGGCGGCATCAGCATACCGACCACGTCATGCGGCACGCCGAGCCGGACTTCGCCGGCGAATTCGGTGTCGCGCATCTGCTCGACGATCTCGTCATTGAGCGCGATCAGCTTATGCGCGCGGACCATCAGCCTCTCGCCGTCGCGGGTGAGGCGCGTGATATTGGC
>DASYDA010000388.1:0-3479 GCA_036499865.1 Dongiaceae bacterium
TAAAGCCGGCTTCCCGCAACGATATTCGCCCGCATGCTTTGCAAAACGCTGACGGCCTCGGCCAGCCGCATCGCATTCATGCCCGGCATGGCGGGTGCCTTGTCCCCGGCGGTTTCGTCGCTGGGCCTGGATTGCCGGCGCACGAAACCGCGCGCTCGCGCGGCGGCGTCGGTGGCGATGCCGAGCCACAGGCTCCCCCAGGTCAGATGCGAAACCGGCACCATGGTCCGGTAGGAAATATCCGCGTAAGGATCGGGAATGATCTGTTCGACCAGGCCTTCCGCCTGAAGCCGGTATCCGTTGCTGCAAGTGCCACGCATGCCGAGCGCATCCCAGCCCGCGGTGCGCTCCAGCCGGCAATCCTGCCGCAGCGCCACGACGATGACTTGGTCGGTGGCCGGCGCATCGGCCGTCCTGCGCGCGGTGATCAGAACCGCATCGGCCTGCTCGCCATAGGATATCACGGTGCCAAGCTTCTCGAGCGTGAACCGGCCGCCCTGGCGGGTGACGGCGCAGGAGCTCCGGGAAAGGTCGCCGCCGATGCCGGCTTCGGTGGTGGCGGAAGCCAGCAAAAGTTGGTTTGACGCTATCCGGCGCAGCAGATTGTTCTGCCACTCCACCGGCCGGCCATGCAGCAGGATGCAGGCAAGCTGGATCTGATGCATGGCGAAAATCATGGCGGTCGAAGCGCAATGGCGTCCGAGCAGATGGCAGATCGCGAATATGTCGGAGAAGCCTGCGCCGAGCCCGCCAAGTTCCGTCGGGATCAATGCGCCCAGCAATCCGGCCTCTTTGAGCGCGGTGATCGCTTCGATCGGGAACCGGGATTCGAGGTCGACGGACACCGCATTGGCCGCCGCTACGCCTGCGGCGACCTTGCGGGCGCGTTCGAGCAATGGGTTCACGCCTCGGCCTTCTGTTCCAGCAACCCCGTAATGGCGCTTGCGATCGCAGCCACCGATTCAAAAGTCTTGCGATGCATCATGTGATCTGGAAACTCTATGTCGAACTTTTCCTCCAGCGCCAGAATGACGTCGACGGAAGCGAGTGACGTCAATCCCGCTGCAAAGAGATTGGCGTCGTCGGGGAGGGAGTTTATATCGCCCGGGATGCGGCCATGGCTTCGCAAAACCGCGCGGATTTCGTCATTGGTCATTGATGGCAACTCTTGAAATCATCGATTCCTGTCGCGAGACCGAGGAGCGTTGCGACTGGGAATCCTTTTTAATCGTATGCGTGGGCACGAAGCGTCCCGCCGAAAACTGCGTCGCCATCAACTCGATCAACCGATCCCGGGACCGCTTCATCGAGAAAAGATGGTCGCCTTCCTCGATGATCGTGAAATGCACGTTCGCTTCGGCGTGCAAGGCTTCGCCGAGGCGGCCGAAGTGCAATTCCAATTCGTCCAGCCCGCGATCGGCGGCGACATAGACGAAAGACGTGTTCACGCCGCGTGCGGCCAAGGCCTTCATCTGCCTTTTCGTCTTGCGTTCGATGGTTTCGGTGCCTGCGAATCCTCCGAACACCCGTTTTGTGCCGACGAGAACCGCTTCCCGCAGGCGCAGAGACAGGACGACCGCGATTCCCTTCACATCGATCTCGCCCTTGAACAACCGCCGCCAGGTTCTCGCCTGGCGCAACAGGCGAAGATATTTGCGGTTGGATTCCATAGTGCGGGCGAGACTGGCGCTTTGCCACAAGCCTTGAAGATTGAGAAGTATCTGGCCGGTGACACGCGGCTCCGCAAGCGCGGTTTGGAAACACAGCCAGGCTCCGGAGCAGAGGCCGTTGAGGGTTATGTCTTGGTAGCCGCGTCCGGCAAGCCAATCGACGGCGCGCCGGGCGTCGGCGATCATGTCTTCGCGGGCGAAGGCGTTGTCGGGCCGGCCGGGCACCGATGGACTCTCGCCGACGCCTCCCGCATCGATCCGCAGGACGGCGATTCCCTCGGCAATCAATCGACGGGCGATCGAGACACTCATCCGGTTGGTGCCGATGTGGTGATTGGCGCCCGTATTGAGGATCAATACCGCGGATCGGTGTGGCGCGGCTTGAGTGGGCTCGCTGAACACCCCGAACAGCGGCGTCGCGCCTTCGATCCATATCGGGGTCTCGGTGCCGCGGGGAATCCCGATGACGTGCGTTCCGGATGGCGGTGCGATTCGCTTCGTAAGGGTCTCTTCCGGACGCAGCCAGTCTACGATCCGATCGAAGTCCTCGGTCGGATATTGGGAAAGAGCGGCATCGTTCATCAACCGGGCATAGCCTGCGAAAGGAGCGCTGGTGACGGCGATGCCCTTTTTCCGGAATTGATCCGCCAGCCCGGAAACCGAATCCTCGCGGTCGAGGACAAGGACGCTCTGCGCGGGAACGATGTCCTCGGCCACAGGATTCAGCGATTTGAGCTCGGCGATGGTTTCGGGCGTGTAATGGAATCCCGCGGCTTCGATGCCTGGCGCATCCGAGGCCGCATCGGGCCGGCGTGCCTTCGCCATCATCGAAAGCATCCGCAGTTCTTTGACGTAAGCCGCGCCGGAGGCGGGCGCCGCCAGCAGGACCAGCGCATCGACGGCCTTGTTTCGGCGCGCCAATTCTTGTGCGGCGGCAAGGGCGAGAATTCCGCCCAGCCGCAGCCCGATCAGCGCAATCTCTTCGATCCCGCTTTGCTGCCGCATGAATGCGACGGCGTCATGAATGCCGTCGAGCCAAGCCCGAACGCGCTCCGGCATCTCGTCGTCGTCCAGCGCATCGCCGCAACCCGGATAGTCGAAACGGAGCGTCGGGATACCGGCTTCTGCCAATTCCGAAGCCAGCCGGGTCCATTGCCGATGGCTGCACAGCGCCTCATAGCCGTTCGGGCCGCAAAGGATCGCGCCGCGCCGGCCGGAGACGGGATAAAACCACCCCCAGCTCTGGCCGCTGACGATCGACACAGGGCACGGCCTAGCGGACACCAGTGGCCTCTCGGCCGACCGATTTTGGTACTCCTGAATCAAGCATCCCCCTGCGCCGACGTCTCGATGTCTGCACGGCCCGGCAACCTAGCCGGACACAATTAATGATCTGTTATCAAACAGGTTTTCCAGCCCGGTTAAAGTCTTTCCGGAATTTCCAGGACAGGATTCTATCACAACTTCCACCCCAGGGTGTTACCGCGATACTTCGGCTTTTCGGTGCTTCAAAAGGCACTTGGCTCCCGCGGGGCCGCCGCCCGCCAGCAGGTGGAGAGCCGACTCAGGAACGGGCCGAATTCGAGATTGACACGATGATAGGCCAAAGCGTTCGCGCCGAGGCGGCGGCGCAATTCAGGGTCACCGATCAGGCGCTCAAGCGCACCAGCCAATGCCGCGCTGTCGCCGACTGGAACGACGAATCCCTGGTTCTCATTCTGCAGGATATCCGGGATCGACCCCACCGGCGTCGCGATCACTGGGATGCCCCAGGCGAAGGCTTCGATGATCGAGATCGGCAGCCCTTCC
>DASYDA010000389.1:0-4001 GCA_036499865.1 Dongiaceae bacterium
GGGCTGGCATCCACCATCGCCAGGATGTCGAATTTCGGGGTTTTGACTTATGGAATCTATTCGGCGTCCAGCGACTATCCCGTCGATTTCCCCATGGCGGGGGCGCAATCGCTGGTCTTGCTCACGCTCGTGCTGCTGGTCGTGCTCGCCGACCGGCTGCTGCGACGGCGCGCAAGCGCGAGATTGATTTCCGGTCGCGCCAAGCCCCCTCGAATCTACCGTCTGGGAAAGTGGCGCTGGCCGGTTGCGGCATCGGCCTTGGCGATTGCCACGGTCGCTCTCGTCCTGCCGATCGCCGCCATCGCGGTGCGTTCGATATCCCGTTCGCTCGGCGAGGGGCTGGCATGGCATAACATCACCTTCGCCAATGTCGCCGCCGCCCTCAGCTTCGACAGCGACATCAACAGCGCGCTGCTGCGCAGCCTGGGTTATGCAGCCCTCGCGGCGATCATCACCTGCATTTGCGCCGTGCTGTTGTCCGCAAGGCTCGATCGCGGAAACCGCATCATGCGGACGCTGGTTCTTGGGATTTCGCTCGGCGCCGTTGCCATACCCGGCATCGTGCTCGGCTTCGGCTATATTCTCGTCTGGAACCGGTTGCCAGGCTTCAGAGACGCGCCGTTTCCGCATTACGGCGATGCCTCCCTGCTGGTGATGGGTTATATCGCAGCCGCTTTGCCTTATTGCCTGGTCATCGTGGTCTCCGCGATCGGCCAGCTCGCGCCGAATCTCGGAGATGCGGCCCGGCTGTTCGGCGTGGGCGCCATGCGGCGCCTCCTGCAGGTCGCCTTGCCGCTCGTATGGATGAGCGTGGTGACGGCGTTCCTCATGACGTTCATCAGAACTGTATTCGAGCTTCCGATGTCGCAGATGCTGATCCCCTTGAACGGTCCGCCGGCGCCACCGGTCATTCTCAGATTGTTCAGCCATGACCGGGATGGATTGGCATCGGCATTGTCGCTGGTATCGATGGTCGTGGTCGGGGCGATCACCACCCTGGCCTGGATCCTGCTTCGACGCTTCGGCGCACAAGCGTCGCAATCTCGCCTTGAGCCCACGGCCGCCGTTTCGCGAGGCCTTTCTTGATCGCCGCGCTCAACTGCTCAGGCATCTCAAAGACGCTGGGCGGCCGGCATGTGCTGACCGCGCTCAATCTAGGCGTCGATCCCGGCCAGGTCGTCTCGCTGATCGGAGCGAGCGGCTCGGGAAAGACCACCCTGCTTCGTATCATCGCCGGCCTCGAATTCCCCGATTGCGGGCTGATTGCACTGGACGGCCGCGTCGTCTGGAGCAAGGAGCGGTGCATCGCCCCGGAGCGGCGGCATATCGGCATGGTGTTCCAGGACTATGCCCTCTGGCCGCATATGACGGTTGCGAAGAACCTCGCCTTCGGCCTGCAATCGCAGGGTTTGGACGCGGATGAGGTGGCGCGGCGTCTCGACCACGCGCTCGAGGTGGCGCGCCTCGCGCCGTTCCGCCATCGCTATCCGGCGGAACTCTCGGGCGGACAGCAGCAGCGCGTCGCCATCGCCCGTTGCCTCGCGGCCAGGCCGGCTTTGATGCTGTTCGACGAGCCGCTCAGCAATCTCGACGCCGCGCTCCGAGAGGACATGCGCGCCGAAATGATGGATCTGGTCCGCCAGGAGGGCGCCACCGTCGTCTATGTCACCCACGATCAAGCGGAAGCGATGGCGGTCTCCGACCGGATCGCCATCATGCGGGCGGGGTCGATCGCCCAATTCGATACGCCGCAACGGATCTACGAGACGCCATCGGATTCCTTCGTCGCGAACTTCATCGGCGGTTTCTCCCTGGTGCCGGGAAGCGTCTCCGGAGGATTGTTCCGCATCGACCGCAGCGAGGCGACGCCTCTCCGCACGATGAGTACCCTCTCCGGCGCCGGAATCCTGGTCTTGCGCCCCGAGGACGCCAAGCCTGTGGACAGCTTTCCAGGCAACGCCTTGAAGGGCGTGGTGCAGTCGCGGGCGTTTCAGGGGCGCTGCTGGCGCCTGGGTGTGAATCTCGGGGCTCACAAGGTGAGGCTGGATTGGCCCGAGGGGCCGGCCATCGGATCATCTCTGGAATTTTCTCTTCCGCCGGACAGGTGCACTATCCTCGCCGGATAGAAGCTTGGCCGAATCATTTCTCAGGAATCCCCAGGTATCGGAATGACAAATCTGACCACCATCGCCTCGACGATCACCGCATCCTTCCTCGGATCCTTCGTGGAGATGGTCGAGGCCTTCACGATCGTGCTCGCGGTCGGCCTTTCGCGCAGCTGGCGTCCGGCTTTTATCGGCACCGGATTGGCGCTCCTGGTGCTGGCGGCCCTGATTGCCTTGTTCGGGCCCCTGCTCGGCCTCGTGCCGCTGCATCTCCTGCAATTCGTCGTGGGCGTCTTGCTGATCCTGTTCGGGCTGCGTTGGCTCAGGAAGGCGATCCTGCGCGCGACCGGATATATCGCGCTGCATGACGAGCAAAAGGCCTTCAGCGAAGAAACGGAGGCGCTGCGGCGGCAGGCAGCCGATCGCCGCGCCGATTACCTGGCGGGATTGGCCGCATTCAAGGCCGTTCTGCTGGAGGGCGTGGAAGTCGTCTTCATCGTGATTGCCGTCGGCGCCGGGCATGGGCTGACCGCCTATGCCAGCCTGGGAGCGGCCGGTGCCTTCGTGGTTGTGCTCGCCATCGGTTTGATCGTCCATCGCCCGCTGGCGAAGGTGCCGGAAAACACCCTGAAATTCGTGGTCGGCCTAATGTTGACGACCTTCGGCATTTTCTGGATCGGGGAAGGCCTGGGCGCCGAATGGCCGGGTGCCGACCTCTTCCTGCTCGCTATCCTTGCGGTGCTCTGCGTCTCGGCCTGGGCAATGGTGCAGCGAATTCGTGCGGCTTCTCCTCTTTCCAACGAAAGGACCGTCCGTTGACCATCCTGCGCACCGCTCTCACCGAACTTATCGGCCTCTTCATCGATGACGGCAGCCTGGCGCTGTTCTCCGTGATCCTGATCGCCGCGATAACCGCCGCCGTCAAAGTCCTCGGCTTGCCACCCTTTGTCGGCGCGGTCCTGCTCCTCATCGGCTGCATCGTTATCCTGGCCGACAGCGTGCGTCGTGCGGTCAAGGCCCGGCGATAACGCATCTCATATCGAATATATAAATATTTAAACTATTGCCGTGCGCGCCGAGGCTGGGGTAATTTCCCGGCTTCGCTTTAGCACGGGTATGTCCATGAAATATCTCAGTTTTCGTTTCGAGAATCACACCGGTTTCGGCGTTGTCGACGGCGAGGAAGTTGCCGTGCTTGGTGGACTGCCGGGGACGCGCTGGCCGAGTTTGCGGGACATGCTCGGGGATCGGGACGCGAAGGTCGGCTCCGCCCTCGGCGCGGCGCGGCGGATTGCGCTTGAGGGTCTGGCGTTGGAGCCAGTGATCCCAGATCCCGGAATAATCTTCTGCGTCGGCCTTAACTATGCGCCGCATATCAAGGAAATGGGCCGCGAACTGCCGACATATCCGTCCATTTTCTCACGGACGGCCCGCAGCCAGATCGGTCACGGCCAGCCGATCGTCGTCCCCCATGTCTCCAGCGACCTCGACTACGAAGGTGAGCTCGTCTTCGTGATCGGAAAAGGCGGGCGATATATCGCGGAAGCCGATGCGCTCGCGCATGTCGCGGGTTATGCCTGCTACAATGATGCGAGCATCCGCGACTTCCAGAAACACGCCACGCAGTTCACCGCGGGCAAGAATTTCTGGGCCACCGGGCCTTTCGGCCCCTGGATGGTGACGCCGGATGAATTCGGCGATATCGGCAGCCGGTCGGTTACCACCCGGCTGAACGGCAAAGTCATGCAGAATGCACCGTTCACGGACCTGGTCTTCTCGGTGCCGCATCTCATCGCCTATATATCGAGCTTCACCGAGTTGAAGGCCGGCGACGTGATCGCAACCGGCACGCCCGGCGGTGTCGGCACCGCCCGCAAGCCGCCGGTCTATATGAAG
>DASYDA010000390.1:0-8822 GCA_036499865.1 Dongiaceae bacterium
TCCGGATTACAAATACTTCGCCGACGGTAACACGGGAATATGGGCCGGACGGCACGGGCAAAGCAGGAATCGGGAACCTAGCCGGTGCGACAAAAGGCGCCATCAAACGACCGCCAACCCTCATAAGGAGAGGACCATGAAACGCATTGAGATCATTTCCGGACTGACCGGGATCATTGCCTGCCTGTCGATCCTGCCCGGCATTGCCACGGCTTCGGGCGGCGGCAGCAACGATGAGGCCACCCAGCCCGATCCTTACAAGCAGGCGCAGCAATTGATCGACGACGACAAGTATACGCAGGCGATTCCGATCCTGAAGAAGCTGATCAACGACCATGGCGCCTATGCCGATGCGCTGAATCTGCTCGGCTATTCCTATCGCAAGTCCGGCGACGCCAATACCGCCCTCACCTACTACAACCAGGCGCTCCAGATGGAGCCGAAGCATCTCGGCGCCAATGAATATCTGGGCGAGCTTTATCTGGAGCTGAAGCAGCCCGACAAGGCGAATGAACGTCTCGCGGTGTTGAAGGCCGCCTGCGGCGATTGCGACGAATACGAAGACCTCTCGCGGGCGATCACGAAATACAAGTCGGCCTCCAACTGATATAAGTTGGCTGCGCCTGGGAGAAGGGCGCCGGCGGATCAAGCCGGCGCCTCAATCGAGGGCCAACCGACCGCGATAGGCGATCACGCGGCCAAGACCAGGCACGCCGACCTCCACCGAGAAACAATAGGTTTCGCTTTCCTGCCATTGCCGCGCTTCGATACGCGGCCCCAGGAATCGCGGCAACGGAACGCCGCATAGCCACCATGCTTGAAAATTCATATGCAATCCCTCGGCGGCAACGTCGAGCCGGAAGCCGTAAGTGATTGGGCCGATGCTCTCCAGCACATGACCGGGACGACCCCGCCAGGGCCGCAGGCGGCTGACGAAACGGCTGCCGGGGAAATGGCGGCACCAGATTTCCGCGCCACCCTGCGGTTCGAATTCAACGCGAAGCGGCAGGGAATCGGCGGATCGCGGAAAACCAAGGCAGCGGCACATGAGGACCGCCAGAGGATGCGTGCCGCGAATGACTTTCGCGGTCCCGGAAGCGCCGCGTTCCAGCGGATCGTCGTGCAGGCGGCGGATGGCGGGCGGCAAGCGGTCCACCGCCGCGCCCAGCCATCGGCGAAACGGGGCGATACCCAGCGGCAATTCTTCGGTCGCCTCGTGAATTGCCAGACCGGCGAATTCAGCACGGAAATCCGCGAGGGCCAGCACATCGATCCCCGGCCTGGCGCCCGGCGCCAACGCGCCGCGATCGAGCCGATCGGTCAGCAATGCCGCGGCCAAAGCCGGGATCCAGAGCCCGTCGCCCTGCTCCGCCAGCACGGTCCATCGACGCGAAAGAAAAGCGTCGCCTCGCCGCCCGCGCAGATCGATTGCCATGCCGGAGCGGCCGCTGCCGAAGCGCCGCAACAGATTGAACGCCGGAGATGCGAAGCCGGCGAAGACATCCGGCGATTCCACCAGCCGATGCGATGCTGCCCATGCCAACACGGCTGAGGCGAGATTGAGGATGTTGAGCTCGGTTCCGGCGCGGAACATCGCCTTGCGCAAGGCGGGATATCGGGCCGGCAGCAAAGCGAGATCCGGCACTTCGCAGAGTGCCACCCGGCGGTGCAAGGCGGCGCGGCCCGGAACCGCGATCGCGATTTTCCGCCAATCGCGGAGCGCCGCATTCTCCACCCAGGCGCCGAAGCGTCGGATGCGGATCGGCTTTCCGGCATAGGACAGCAGCGCCGCATGGACCGAATGGCCAAGCGTCGCCTGGTTGCTGGAGCTGATGGCGATTTCGACTTCCAGAACTTCATCGAGATCGCGCGCCAGATCCGCGATCACCGCCGAAGACAGGGTCGGCACCGAACTCGCGCCGGAAATAACGACCAGGCCCTTCTGCTTTGCGCCTGCATCCAGCCGGTCGATATGGGTGACACAGCCCAGCGCATCGGCGATGTCGATGTAATGGGCACCACAAGCCAGCGCCACCCTCGCCACCGGATAATCCGAGACCTCGGCGCCCTGGAACGGGCCGGAAACATCGATCACCAGCCAGGGCTTGAGCGCCGTCAAAGCCGCGAGCAGGTTTCTACCGCTATCGAGCGCGGCCGCGGAAATCTTGGGATCCGAAAGCGATTTCGCGAATGCCTCGGCGCGCGACCGGGACCGGCCGGCAATGACGATCTCCCACCTTTGCCGTTTGGCCAGCAGGCGCGCGATCCGGCTGCCGAAAGTGCCCGTGCCGCCGATGACGACAATCCGGCGCATATCAGTCAAGGAAACGCGCGGCGAGTTCCGGCCTCGGCAGATAACAAGTCTCGCGCTTGCCGAACCAACGATAGCGATTGCGCGCGATCCGGTTGTAAAGCCAGGCCCGCAAGGGGCGTGGCAGCAGATAGAGGCCGATTGTCATCCGCCATATGCCGCCGAAACGCCGCGTCACCTCGATGAAGGAATCGAGATCGGTATAGAGAAGGCCATCGGCGATCAGGAGATTGGAATCCCAGTCGGCGCTTTTGAGGCCGAAGCGTGCATAGAGCGCCGTCCCGCGCGGCGATTGCGCGGGGAGGAAGCGGAACAGTCTTTCATGGTCGTGGCGGATCACGAATTGCACGAAGCCGGCACAGAGATGGCAGATGTCGTCGAAGACAATGAGCGGTTCCCGCAGGCCGGCGAGGCCCGTGGCCGACAGATCCTCCGGCAAAATCGCGCGCGGCGGCATGATCAGGTGCGGCGGATGATCAGGTAGCCGCGCACATTGTTCGTGATGGGGGAAATCGTCGCCATGCCCTGCATCAGCCGCGTGAGATCGACCCAGGAAGGCTCGTAATCCGCTTTCCAGACATCCAGCAGCAGGACGCGGTCGGTGGCCGCGTCATAGGCGCCGACCGGCGAGAAATGCCCGATATCCCACTGATCGCCATAGGTGGTCGCCAGGTGATAGTTCGCGGCCAGCAGCCGGTCGCCGTCGCGCTCCATGGCGGTGAGTTCGGCACGGAAATCCGCGATGGCTTCGGCGCTCACCCCCCGGACCGCGCGCGAATCAACAGCCCAATGGGTGAAATCGTAAAGCGGCAGGATGCGTCGCAGCTTCTCGGCGAGGTCGAGAAAAGAGATTCCGTTGCCTTCCAGCGGCGTGATTTCTTTGAGCCAGTGCGGATCGTCGATCGCGTCGATCAACCCGCGCTCGCTGAAGAAGCGGCCCATCCGGCCGGTGCCGTCGATCGCCCGCATGCCGTTGAGCAGCATGGTGGCGGTCGCCAGCGAGCAGGAGGAATCGGTGTGCTGGTGGATGAGATAAGGCGAGAGCGCCCAATAGGCCGACGCCGGGTTCCGCTGGATATAGCCGTGGTCGCGGGATAGCGCCGAGGCCGCCGCCGCGGGTTTGCCTTCGCCGTCCATCGTCTCCCCCTAGACTCGTTGCCGTGCTTTCAATGCCTGAATCAAAGTGCCGTCATCGAGATAATCGAGTTCGCCGCCTACCGGCACGCCATGGGCGAGCTTCGAAAGCGCGACGTTGAAAGGCTGCAGCCGGTCCGCCAGATAATGCGCGGTGGTCTGTCCGTCCACGGTGGCGCCGAGGGCGAGAATCACCTCTTTGATTTCACCAGCTTCGACCCGCCGCAGGAGCGGCATCAGATTGAGCTGTTCCGGCCCGATGCCGTCCAGCGCGGAAAGCACGCCGCCCAACACGTGATAGCGGCCCTTGAAAGCCTGGGCGCGTTCCAGCGCCCAGAGATCGGCGACATCGGCCACCACGCAGACGGCGGCGGGATCGCGCCTCGGGTCGCGGCAGAGCGCGCAAGGATCGGCATCGTCGAGATTGCCGCAGACCGAGCAGGCGCGGACGTTCTCCGCGACGCGCTCCAGCGCATCGACCAATGGCAGCATCAGCGATTCCCGCCGCTTCATCAGAGCGAGCGCCGCACGCCGTCCCGAACGCGGCCCCAAGCCGGGCAGCTTCGAAAGCAGCTGGATGAGGCGATCGATCTCGGAGACGGGCATCAGAACGGCAGCTTGAATCCGGCCGGCAGTTGCAGGCCGCCGGTGAGCTTGCCCATTTCTTCCGCGACCATGGCCTCGCCTTTGGCGCGGGCGTCGCGCAGAGCCGCGGCGATCAGGTCTTCCAGGACTTCGATCTCGGCAGGATCGGCGAGCTTGGGATCGATCTTCACCTTCCTCGGGTCGCCCTTGGCGCTGGTGGTGATGGTGACCATGCCGCCGCCGGATTGCCCGGTCACCTCGGCCTGGTCCAGCGCCGCCTGCAGCTCGGCCATCTTCGCCTGCATCTGCTGCGCCTGTTTCATCATATTGCCGAGATTCTTCATGATTCTTCCTCTGGATTCGCTTCCGGCATGACATCGCCGACATTCTCCGCTTCATCCGGAGAAGCGGCGGCGGGTTCGGGAACATTGAGGTCGCGCACCTCGTCGATGAGGGCGCCGGGAAAGGCGTCCAGCACCGCCTTCACCAAAGGATGCTCCGCCGCCTTGCGGCGCATCTCCGCCGCGGCCGCGGCCGCCTGTTCCTTCAAAGTGGGCGCGCCGAGATCGCCGGAGACGCTGATCAGCCAGCGCGAACCGGTCCATTCCAGCAGGCAGGCGGCGATGCGGTTCGGCAGATTGGAGGGCGCCTTCGGCCCCGGCCGCAATTCGATGCGGCCCGGCTCGAAACTCACCAGATGCACATCGTTGGTGAGATGGGTGAGGAGAATGCCTTCCTTCTTCGCCCGAAACAGATCGACCACCGATTCGAAGCTCTTCAATTCGATCGGCGGCGCGACCTCCATCGGCGGCTGGGCGACATGCGGATTCGTGTCCCGGGCCAGGCTCGAGGCCGGCCCTCTATAGCCGAGCGGACGATCCGCACCGCCCCCGCCGGGAATCCCGCGCGGCGAGGCGGATTGGCCGGGATTGGTGGAGCCGGAATTGGTTGATCCTGAGGCCGTCGCACTCGAACCGGCGCCATTGCCCGGACGCGATGGGGCATTGCCCCCCGGATTGCCCCCGGTATTGCCAAGGCCGCGCACCAGATCGCCAGGCGTTGGCAGGTTGGCGACATGCATCAGGCGGATCAGCGCCATCTCCACGGCGGCCAGCGGCTGCGGCGCATATTGTGCCTCGTTGAGGCCTTTCAGCAACATCTGCCAGGTGCGTGCCAGAACCGGCAAACCGAGATCCTCGGCCAAAGCGCCACCGCGCTTGCGCTCCGCTTCCGGCACGGCCGGCGCTTCCAGCACCGCCGGCGTCAGCTTGATGCGGGTCAGCCAATGGGTGAGGTCGAGCAGATCCTGCAGCACCACGATGGGATCGGCGCCGCCCTCATACATGCCGCGCAACTGGTCCAGCGCTTCGGCGGCGCGGCCGGCCATCACCGCGTCATAAAGCTCGAAGAGCTGAGTGCGGTCGGCAATGCCGAGCATCGCGCGCACCTGATCTTCGCTGACCTCGGCACCGGTCGCGGGATCGGCCAGGGGATCGGCGAGCGTGATAGCCTGGTCGAGCAGCGACAGTCCATCGCGCGCCGAGCCGTCGGCGGCCCGCGCCAGCAAGGCCAGTGCGTTCGCCGAAAGCTTGGCGCCTTCATTGGTTGCGATGTCGCCCAGCAGCTTCGCCAGGCGATCGGCGGCGATGCGCCGGAGGTCGAAACGCTGGCAGCGCGAGAGCACCGTCACCGGAACCTTGCGGATCTCGGTGGTGGCGAAGATGAATTTCACATGTTCCGGCGGCTCTTCCAGGGTCTTCAGCAGCGCGTTGAAGGCGCTCGAAGAAAGCATATGCACTTCGTCGATGATGTAGATCTTGAAGCGCGCGCTGGTCGGCCGATAGCGCACGCCCTCGATCAGCTCGCGTATGTCGTTGACGCCGGTGCGACTGGCAGCGTCCATCTCGATGACGTCGACATGGCGGTCCTCGGCGATGGCGCGGCAATGCTCGCAGACCCCGCAGGGGCTGGCGGTGGGACCGCCCTTGCCGTCCGGCCCGATGCAGTTGAAGGCCCGCGCCAGGATCCGCGCCGTCGTCGTCTTGCCGACGCCGCGCACGCCGGTCAGCATGAAGGCATGGGCGAGGCGGCCTTGGGCGATGGCATTGGTCAGGGTGCGGACCATCGCCTCCTGGCCGATCAAGCCGGCGAAATCGCTCGGGCGGTATTTCCGCGCCAGCACCCGGTAAGGCGCATTGGCCGCGGCGGCGTTGCTGCCAGGAGCAGAGGGAAGCGCGGGATCTTCGGGCGCGGTCATGGTCTCTTGGTAGCGAAAACCAAGGCGCAATACCAGACCCTGGGCAAGCGCCCTGGCACGCTTTTATGCGGCGTCGGAGATCGCTTATAAATCAATGGATTGGAAGGTGGGAGGCTGGATCGACGACCCGAGCGGAAACTCGTTACGGCTGCTTCCTTCCGGACCTGACCGGGTTGGCGAGACGCCCGTCCACCGCCAACCTCCCGGGGGCACTATATCGGCGATCGGGCTGGCGCTGGCAACCCCTGTTTAAGGGGCGATGAGGGCCGATTTTCCGCGTCGTCCGGAGCGGCGGGATCGGCGATCAGCTTTTCGCGGATCAACGAACCGTCGCTGCCCATCTGTTGCGCGGCGACCAGGTTGCCCGCCGCGTCGTACCAGACCTCACGCTCGATCTCGCCCTTCACCGCAAAATGGCGCGCCTTGATCCGCCCTTCCGGAAGATCGAGGTTTTCCAACCCGAGATCCGTGACCGTGACCTGCCGCAGCCTCGCCTGAGAAGCCTCGATGATCTCATCCTTGCCGATGCTGGAGACATGCCACATCGCGCTTGCCTGACAATCGCAATCGAAGGCACGCGCCGCCTTATCGAGACGACCGGACCAGTGATCGCCGTCACGGGTAAGCTCGGCAACCCGCAATCCGCCACCATCCTTGGTCTCGGTCCGAACCGATAGGAGCCGCTGACCGGCGAAGGTCTCCGTCATCACCTGATGCATGCGATAGACGACGATGCCCAGCATCTTCACCGCGACCTGGCTTTCCGTCACCGCGGTGAGGGTATCGCCCGCTCGGCGGATCTCGATCGATTGCATGCCGATCGGCGTGCCGTCCCGCATCACTTCGAAGACGTAGCGGCCGAGCCGGCCGGGCCAGGCGGTGCTTGCGTCGAGGACAAGGCCGTCTGCGCTCTCCCCCGTTCGCGCGCCGGCCTGCGCCGCCGGGGCGCCGATCCCCGACGCGCAAAGGGCGAGCCAAACGGCGCTGATGAGGGATGTCGTGCGGATCGCCATGATTCGGGGTTCGGCTTCTATGCCTTATGGACGCTGCTGCAGTTCCTGACGAAGGACCGATCCGTCTTTGGCGCGCAATTGCCCGGCGACCAGGATGCCGTTCGAATCGTACCAGAGCTCACGGTTGATCTCCCCGACCACCTTGTAGTGATGCGCCTCGGTTCGCCCGATCGGGAGATCCAGCGTCTGCGGCCCGAGATCCGTCACCTTGATGTCGCGCAGCTTGGCGCGCAGGGGGTCGATGACCTGGCTCGTCCCGATCGCCGGCTTCTGCCAGAACAGCGTGGTCGCGAGATGCGGGTCGAGATTGCGGACCGTGCCGTTGTAATCGCCTTGCAACCGGTTGCCGTTCAGGTTCAGCGAGACCTTCTTGTCGGTGCCGTCGTCATCGGCTTCGGATATCAGCGAAAGCACCAGCCCGCCCTGCCGCACTTCCTCTACCTGCTGATCGAAGCCGTAGAGGCTCAACCCCATGATCTTCACGTCGAGATCGGTATGGCTGAGCACACGCAGCTTGCCCTGGTCGCCGACGAATTCGAGCCGCTGCTGGCCGACCGGCGTGCCGTCCCGCGAAATCGCATAGATGTACACGCCCTGCGGCGGATCGCCCGCCATTGCCGACCCGGCGCCGAACACGACGAACAGGCCGACCATGAGCAGACGGAATAGAATCGGTCGCGGCCGGACTAAACCGGACAAAGACCGCACAGGCCAAGTGGTTGAAAGCCTTCCGAAATATGATGCTTGCCGCAATGGTCCCTCAATCAGCATGATGCGCGTCGCTGATGGTCAATCCTACAATCCGCGTAATGTAATGCCTCAACGTATCAATTTCTATGCCACCGGCGCGTTTAACCGGTCGGTCGAACACCGGGAAGATGTGGCCTGGGTCCGGGCGCGACTCGCCGATCCTGGTTCCCGGATCTACCCGATCTGGCGCCTGAAGAACTTCGTGAGCGACCCGGTGGCGCCGCGCGCCTTGGCGCTCGATCGCGCAAGGCACGCGCCCTTGCTCGAAAACGCATCCACCGTGGTGCTGCTCGGCACTGAATCCGAGCAAGCGCATTTCCTGGTCGATATTTCCCATCTCGAGGAAACCGCCGTGGCGGAAATCGGCGAAGCCGTGGATTTGCGCGCCGTTGGCGCCCTGATGCCCCAGCGCGAAGGCGCGCTGCTCGCTTACGCCCGCGGCCTCGCCTATTGGCACGAGCGGCATCGCTTCTGCGGGGTCTGCGGATCGCCCACCGAGCCCAAGGCCGCCGGCCATCAGCGGCAATGCACCAACCCCGATTGCGGCACGGTGCAATTCCCGCGGACCGACCCGGCCGTCATCATGCGGGTGACGCATGGCAACCGGATCCTGATGGCGCGCCAAGCGGTATGGCCGCAGGGCATGCATTCGATTCTCGCCGGTTTCGTCGAGCCGGGCGAGAGCCTGGAGGATGCGGTTGCGCGCGAAGTCTTCGAGGAGGTGCATCTCAGGACCCGGCGGATCAAGTATTTCGCATCGCAGCCTTGGCCG
>DASYDA010000391.1:0-1664 GCA_036499865.1 Dongiaceae bacterium
TTCCCAGAGCCAGGAGGACCGCCTTGGCGAAGACCAGGAATTGGGAAGGCGCCAGAAGCTGCTCGAGCGCGCCATGGCGGTGCTCAATCCGCGCGAGCGCCGGATTCTGCTGGAGCGGCGCCTGAAGGACGAGCCGGCCACCCTGGAGGATCTCTCCAAGGAGTTCGGCATCTCCCGCGAGCGCGTGCGCCAGATCGAGGTGCGCGCCTTCGAGAAGATTCAGCGCAGCATCCGCAACGCGGCGATCGACGAACGCCTCACTGCGGAGTGATCTTCTCGCGCACCGCGTCACCCCAAAGCTCCACCAGCTCCGCCTGAGCTTTCCGCAGGCGGTTGAGGCGGACCGAGGATTTCGCGGCGGCGATCGAACGGGCGATGGGAGGCATGACCCAATAGATCGTCCAGCCCGCGCCGGCGCCGAGCAGCGCCATAAGCCAGGCCATTATATTGCCCAGCGTCGGCGCCACCGCCGCGAATGTCTGTCCCATCGACCATAGATCGTGGATGAACCAGAGGGAGCCGGCGAAATTCAGGCATCCCACCGTAACGGTGAGATGCCGGCTCGGGCTGGGATCGGCGATCCAGGCGACGATCGTGGGGACCATCGCCACGACCAGCACTATCGTTGTCGGCAGGAGCAGCCCAGCGACCGGCAGAAGCAGCAGCAGCAACACGACGAAGATTTTCTTTCCGGGCTTTGCCGGAGCCGCATTGCTCTTTGCCGCTGTGGATTTCGTGGAAGATGCCATTTGTCCCTCACAGCACCATGAGGATGGTGTAGGCCGCGATCGCGGCGCTGGTCAGAAAAGCGGATGCCATTGCAGAGTTGGTCCTTGCCGATGCGGCTATCTTGTCGGGCTCGGTCATGCCGCCCGCTTCCAGCCAGACTGCTTCCTTTTCCAGAATCGCATAAGCTTGCTGGGCTTCTGCAAAACCCAGATCATCGGCGCGCCGGGTCGGCCCTTCCTCGTCCAACAGCTCGGCCATCAACCCCAGATCCGATTGCTCGACGAGGCGCTTCAGTCGGCTGCGCAGGTTGCCTCGATTTTTCACATTGTGAAAACTCTCGAGGACCGGGTCGAGCAAACCGGCGATGGCTTCCGCCAGGCGTGGCAGCTCACGGTTGGGATGCGTGCGTTGAACTTCGGCGAGCAATCGCAGAACGCCGAGTCGATATGGAATTTGGTCGGCCATATTGGCGATCCGACCGAGTTCGTGTTCGACCGACCGGCCGATCCGCGCCGCGATGAAAGCGGCGATATGGCGGTCCATCGGGATGGTCCCCGGCTCCGCGCCGGGCAGAGCGGCATCGATGGCGGGCAACAGATCCGACAAATGGACCACATAGAAATCCGCGATCAACGCACTGCGGCAGGGCATTCCGGGATCGAATTCGTAGAGGACACGCTCGACGCTGTAGCCGGGGCCTGGGCGCTCGATGACCTTTTCAATGGTATCGAGCACGCGGCGCATCTGCAGCATTTCGATCGTCAACTTCATCTGCCCGTCCAGCCAGTTTTGCGGCAGGCGTCCGCGCAGCAGTTCGACGAATTCCGTGCGTAGCGCGGGTTGGTCGACGATGGTGGCGAGCATCGTGCCAAGGCCGGTCACGTTGGCCCGAAGAGCCCGGTAGCAGATCGGCAGCGACCCCGACATGAAATGGA
>DASYDA010000392.1:0-26810 GCA_036499865.1 Dongiaceae bacterium
GGGTGGTATTCGCTGCGGGGATCGAGTTCCGGTGCGCCATAGGCGCCCTGGGTGAGCGGTACGGCGACATAGTCGCTCTGCTCCTCCGGGGTCTTCGCGCGTCGCCGCATGACGCGGTAGATCGCGAACAAGCCCACCGCCACGAAGCACGCCGCCGCGTAGAGCAGCAGGCCCTGTGGCCCCAATTGATGCATCACCAAGCCGGCTGTCGTCGGGCCGAAGCAGGAGCCGAGGCCCCAGGCGAAGAGCAAGCCGCTGGAAGCCGCGACGAAATCCTGGCGCTCGACATAATCCGTGGTCTGTCCGACGGCCAGCGCGTAAAGCGGCGATTCGAAGGCGGTCAGCGTGAAGAACAAAACCACCAGCCAGGTGAAGCTGATATCCGGCAGCGCATAGAGCGCCAAAGCCGTCACCGCCGATGCGGCCATGATGGCGATGATCACCGGCCGCCGGCCGTAATTGTCGGAGATATAGCCGATCGGATATTGCGTCACCAAGGCGGCGATGGTGGTGATGGAATAGAGGAGGCTCAGCTCCCTCTCGCCATAGCCGTGGTCGTCGATGAAGGCCGGCATCAACCCGTAAAGTCCGCCGTTCATCATGCCGGAACCGAAGGCGCAGACCACGCCGGTCGGCGAGATGCGGAACAGTTTCGCAATGCTGAGGTATTTATGCTCGCCGATCTCCGGGTTGCCGATCCGTGTGATCGCCATCGGGATCATCGCCGCCGAGAGGCCGATGGTGATCAGCACGAAGAGCAGGCTGCCGCCCGGCGTGTCGAAATTCAGCAGCAGCGGCGAGACGCCAGAGGCCGCCCAACTCGCCGTCGTATACATGGCGAAGACCCGGCCGCGATTGGCCTCGCTGGCTTTGGACGTCATCCAACTCTCGATCACCACGAAAGCGCCCGCCAGCGCATAGCCCGCGAGACCGCGCAGGAGGACCCAGATTATGGGTTCATGCAGCACCGTGTAGAGGATAGCGATGTTGGAGGAACAGACCGCGAAGACTCCAAAGGCCCGGATATGCCCGACCCGGTCGATCATCTTCTGGCAGGTGAGGGTGCCGAGCAGGAAACCCAGGAAATAGGCGGAAGCCGCGGCGCCGACGATGAAGGTGGATGCCCCCGCCGATGAAAGGCGGAAGCCGATCAGCGGCGACATGATGCCGAGCGCGCCCTCCATCAGGATGACCGCGAACAGAACAGGCGCCACCGGCTGAATCGATTTCCACATCGCTGCCCCCAAACACGCGGTGCGTCATAGCATACAGTAGCGCACAACAAACCGGACCGTCATCCCCGTGCTTGGCACGGGGATCCACGCCTTTTTCGCGCGGCTGCAGAAGGCGTGGATGCCCGGACCAAGTCCGGGCATGACGGCGATTAACAGAAGTTCCGCCTCACTCCACCAGCGCCACTTGCCCGCGTTTATAGAGCCCGTTGGCGATGATCATGCGCTGCACCTCGCTGGCGCCTTCCCAGATGCGATCGACCCTTAGTTCGCGAAAGAAGCGTTCCGACACGTTCTCGCGCATATAGCCGCGGCCGCCGAATATCTGCACCGCACGGTCGGCGACGCGGTTGGCCATTTCCGAGGCATAGAGCTTCGCCATGGAGGCCTGGGCGTGGATCACCTTCACATCCTCTCCGGCATCGATGGCTTCCGCCGTCCGATAGGCCATGAGCCGCGCCGCCCAGAGCTCGGTCAGGCTGTCGGCCAGCATGAACTGCACCGCCTGCTTGTCGCCCAGCATCTCCCCGGACATCGGCCGCTTGCGGGCGAAGGCGGTGGTTTCGTCGATCAGCCGCGCGGCCGCGCCGCAGCAACGCGCCGCGATCATCAGGCGCTCATAGCGGAACCAGTCATAGGTGAAGCCCATGCCGTCGCCTTCCGCGCCGATGCGGTTCTCCGCCGGCACCTTCACGTCGCTGAATTTGAAGATGGGATGGTGGGCACGATAGGTATGGGTATAGGCGGGCGAGCGCAGGATCTCGACGCCGGGCGTCTCCCGATCGACGAAGAAGAGGCAATGGCTGCCGACATTCGGCCCATCGACCAGCTTCGCCTGAAAGATGATCACATGGGCAAGGTTGCCGCTGGTCACATGCCATTTCTCGCCGTCGAGCCGATATTGATTGCCGTCATACCGCGCCGTCGCCTTGATGGCATCGACATCGGAGCCGGCATCCGCCTCGGTGATGGCATAGCATTCGTGGATCTCGTCGCGGATCAGCGGCTTGATCCAGCGTTCGATCTGATAAGGCGAACAGGCCTTCAGCATCCAGCTCTGCGGATTGTTGGCGCACCAGCCGAGCGCATTGGTGACGCGGCCAAGCTCCTCCTGCACCACCGCCTGTTCCAACATGGAATAGCCCTGGCCGCCCATCGCGACCGGAATGTCGAGATTGAAGAGGCCCGCGTCCTTGGCCCCTTCCTTGAAGGCGGCCCAGGTCTCGGCGGGAACCTCGCCATTGTGCATTTCGGCATGCTGTTCCCAGGGGATCAGCGTTTCAGCGACGAAGCGGCGCACGCGCTGTTGCAGTTCGCGCGCGCGCGATGGCAATGGATAGGACATAGACGTTGCTTTCTTGCTCTTGTGGTTAGACCCGAAGACTCTTTCCGCGCATCATTCAAGCCGCTCGATCCCGGCCAAGCTGTACATTGACGGTGGCCATGGTGCCCGGCGAGGGGGCTTCGGCGAGGCGCGCCACCGGTATGGCGTCACGCACCATCTGGTGCAACTGGCGCAAGCCGGCCTCCTTTTCCGAGAAGATGCCGAAGCTGTAGCCGCGCGAACCGAGGCCCTGCTGCACCGAGGCGGTCAGTTCCTCATCCTCTTCCTGCACCTTCATATTGATCCGGGTGTTGAGGTAGCGCGACGCCTTCAACTGCCGGTCCGCGGCGAAGCCCCAGCGGCGCCCCCGCAGCCGCACCTTGCCGGGGCCGAGCGGCAATGCCTCGAAGCTAGTGATGATATCAGGGTAGAAGTCCAACGCCACCGCCGGCAGCAATGTGTAATAGCACCAGGCGCGCTGCCGCTCCGGCGAGAGATGCGCGGGGCGGGGCGCGATCTTTTGATACATCCGCTCGCTCCAGTTCTCGGAGGGCTTGTCGCGCATGATGCCCATCTGGCGGGAGACATTGGTGGGCTGTGCTTCGGCGGTGTAGCTGCTGCCGAACATGCGCTGCAGGCCCGGATGTCCGGTCGGCACGTGATAGCCTTCCAGATAGTTGTCCATCAGGTTCTTCCAGTCGATCGGCAGATCGACATTCCAGCCGGTGCCGAAGGAGAGCATCTCCGTCGTCCGATAGGTCTCTATCTCCGCGCGATAGGGCGCGAAGCGTTCTGCGACGCTGGGTCCGCCCGCCTTGAACCGCACGAAGACGAAGCCGAGGAATTCCTCGACCTCGAGCGACCTCAGCCCGTATTCGCTTTTGTCGATATCCGGGAACGTCTTCTCCGCCGGAATGGCTTTGAGATCGCCTGTGAATTCATAACTCCAGCCGTGATAGGGGCAACGGATCGCATGACCGCAATTCCCGCTCTCGGTCGTGACCAGGGCATGGGCGCGATGCCGGCAGGTGTTGAAGAAGCTGCGCAGCTTGCCATCCTCGCCCCGGATCACCAATCCACGCTCGCCGAAGACATCCACCGAGATGAAATCTCCAACCGCCTTGAGATCGCTCCTATGCCCAGCAAGCACCCAGCTCGACATCAATAGGTGTTCACGCTCGAGCGCATGGAATTCGGCGTTCTGGTAGCACCAGCCGGGCAGGGTTTCGTCGCGGGAATTGCGCATCCGCGGATAGGCCGCTGTCTTTTCCATGACGGTTCTCCTCAGGTCTCGAAAGATTACGCTGCGCTGGCCGAAGCCGACGCCGCGGCGTCGAAAGTGAAATGCTGCGGGAACAGGCCGGCGAGGAAGCTGCGCACCACCCGCCGCGCGGTCTCCCGATCGGTCTCCTTAGGGTTGATCAGCATGTCCAGCCAGAGCCCGTCGCTCATGGCGCTGAAGCCCTTGGCGATCAGAATGGGATCGCGCGCCGGCGCCGGCGCATCACCGATCAACTGCCGGAACAATCCGGCGGCGACGCTCTGGAATTCCTGGTTCAACTCCTGGCAGAGGCTCATGAAATCCGGCCGCCAGCGGGTCTCGCCCCAAAAAGCGTACCAGACCGTCACCGTCTTCCGCGTCGCCACCAGGCGCTGGAAATCGCCCTCCAGCATCGCGGTGATCTTGGCGGCGGGCGCGGGGCCTGCCGCTTCCACATTGGCCCGCCAATAGCGGCGGTATTCCTCGACCATATGGCTGAGCGTCGCGGCGAGCAGTGCGTCCTTGCTCTTGAAGTAGAAGTTCACGATGCCCGAGGAAAGCTTCGCCGCCTCCGCCACTTGCGCCAGCGTGAAGTCGGCGAAACCGCTACGGGCAATGCAGTCGATCGTTGCCGCGATCAGCTGAACCCGCCGCATTTCCTTGATAGCGTCGCGTGCCATTTCATTAACCAATATACTGATTTATTGATATATTTTATCATTCGTTGACTGGGCATTCAATCAATATATTCACTATTATACAATCGTAAAGCAAGACTGGTCACGCCGTTCCTGCGCCGTTATGCTCCTCGGAATCCTGGGAGGAACAGCATGCCCTTCGATTTCCAGCCGAGCGACGAGCAGCGCATGCTCGTGGATACCGTGCGCCAGTTCATCGAGAACGAGCTTTATCCCCACGAGCGCACGGTGGACAAACTGGGTCACGTGCCGCCGGAGCTCGGCGCCGCGATCAAGGCCAAGGCGAAGGAGTTCGGGCTCTATTCCGCCAACATGCCGGAAGAGGTGGGCGGCGGCGGGCTCGACGTCATGTCGCAGATGCTGATGGAGCGCGAGCTCGGTAAGGTGAACTGGGCCGTGCAGAAATTCGTCGGCCGCCCTTCCGCGATCCTGATGGCCTGCAAAGACGAGCAGATCGAGAAATACCTGCTGCCCACCGTGAAGGGTGAGAAGATGGAAGTCTTCGCGCTCACCGAGCCCGGTTCCGGTTCCGACGCCATGTCGATTTCCACCCGCGCCGAGGCGGATGGCGACGATTTCATCCTGAAGGGCCAGAAGCATTTCATCAGTGGCGTCGGCCTTCCGGATTTCGCCATCGTCTTCACGGTGACTGGTATCGAGGAAACCAAGCGCGGCCCGCGCAAGCAGGTGACCGCCTTCCTGGTCGATCGCGATACGCCGGGCTTCACCATGCGCCGTGGGCCCCGCGCGGTCTCCTATCGCGCCTATGACAATTACGAGCTCTTCTTCGACAACGTCCGCCTGAACAAGCGGCAGATCCTCGGCGAATTGCACAAGGGCTTCGTGCATGCCGAGGAATGGCTGGTCGGCGGCCGGGTCTTCATCGCGGCCAATTGCTGCGGCAAGGCGGAGCGGGCGATGGATCTGGCGCTGAACTGGGCCGCCACCCGCAAGCAATTCGGCCAGACCATCGGCAAGTTCCAGGGCGTCTCCTTCAAGCTCGCCGATATGAAGACCGAGCTCGCCGCTGCCGACGCGCTGGTCGCCTATGTCTGCTGGAAGCTGGAAAACAAGACCATGACCAATGGCGACGCCGCGATGGCGAAGCTCTTCGCCAGCGAGATGCTGGGCCGCGTCACCGACCAGGCGATCCAGGTCTTCGGTGGCATGGGCCTGATGGAGGAGCTGCCGCTGGAGATGCTCTGGCGCGATGCCCGCATCGAGCGCATCTGGGAAGGCACCTCGGAAATCCAGCGCCACATCATCTCCCGCGAAATGCTGCGGCCGCTGGAGAGCTGAGGCGCATAGCAGTGGATAGAGCAACCCCCACTCCAGCTCGCCCCCAACTTGGGGGCGAGGGGTGTCTTGGCCGCGGCTGCTTGGCGGTATAAATCGGATAGATCGTTACTTCGATGGCTCTCACCTCCTTCCCGCCCCCAAGTTGGGGGCGGGTGAGGGTGGGGGTTGACGGTAGAGTGCCCCTCGATTTCACAACCGGAGGCTACGCCCCAGCATGTACCGCACCGACCTTCTGAAAGACCGCCGCATCCTCATCACCGGCGGCGGCACAGGGCTTGGTTTCGCCATGGGCCGGCGCTTCATGGAACTGGGCGCCAATCTCGTCATCTGCGGGCGCCGCGAACAGGTGCTGAAGGATGCCGCCGAAAAGCTGAAAGCCGATTTCGGACGCAACGTCGAAATCCATGTCTGCGATATCCGCGACGCGGCGCAGGTCGAGGCGATGATCGCCGCCATCTGGGAAACCGCGCCGCTCGACGCTTTGGTCAACAATGCCGCCGGCAATTTCATCGCCCGCAGCGAGGAGCTCTCGCCGCGCGCCGTCGATGCCGTGGTCGGCATCGTGCTCCATGGCACCGCCTATGTAACGCTGGCCTGTGGCAAGCGCTGGCTGGCGCAAGGCCACTCAGCCGCGGTGCTCTCGATCGTCACCACCTATGCCTGGACCGGCTCGGCCTATGTGGTGCTCTCGGCCATGGCCAAGGCCGGCGTGCTCGCCATGACCCGCAGTCTTGCCGTGGAATGGGGTGGTCGCGGCATCCGCCTGAACGCCATCGCGCCGGGACCGTTCCCGACGCCCGGCGCCTGGGAGCGCCTGGTTCCGCGTCCGGATCTCGCGGAGAAATTCGAGCAGCGCAATCCGCTGCATCGCGCCGGCAAGCATGAGGAACTCGCCAATCTCGCAAGCTTCCTGATGGCCTCGGAATCCAGCTACATCAACGGCGAAGTCGTCACCATCGACGGCGGCGAATGGTTGCAGGGGGCAGGGCAGTTCAACTTCCTGCAGCAGGAAATGAGCGACGCCGACTGGCAGGCGCTGCGGCCGAAGAAGAAATCTTAGATACGATTGCGCGCTGGATCGAAGCGCATCACGGCTGCATGCCCCCATCCTAACTTTCCCCCTGAAGGGGGAAGGGACCGGATAGAGTCTTCGATCGCCAACCGGCGACGCGCTTCTTTCTTCACCCTCCCCCTTCAGGGGGAGGGAGGGGTGGGGGCATGCAGCCGTAATGTTTCCGATTCAGCGCGATATTTGATCCAGCGCGGCGACCGCAACTCTAATCCCGCTTCAATCCCTCGAGTGCGAGATCGCCGGTCTCGATCGACTGCCGCAGGGCGTCGAGGGCGCGCTCGACTTCCTCATACATGAACCGGGCGCGTTCCAGGTGGCGCACATCGACTTCACCGACCGGCCCGTGCTCCGAACCGGCCAAATCGAGCGCATAGGCGAGATAGCGGCCTTTCAGCTTCGCGGTGAGGCGCGCCAGGCGCTGCACTTCGGCCGGCGTCGCGCCCGCCACGGTGCCGTTGATTTCCGCCCGGGTAAAATTCCGCACATCGGCGGCGAGATGATAGAGGTATTGCCCCACCGTCGGCGGGTTTTCGAAGAGCTTGGCGCGGCTCCCGGCAACCGCCACGGCCCGGGCGGCCACTTCGGCACGGGTCGGCGCCGCGCTGGCACCAGCAGCCGCATTAGCATTCACATTGGCGGGCTTCTGCGGCAGCGGGATCGGCGCAGCCGTCGGTCCCTCGCGCCCCGGCCGGGCCAAAGTTGGGGTTGCCCCGAGTTTTGGCTCCTCTCCGCGACCGAACATAGACAGCATGGCTTACCTCCCGCGACACACCCTGCCATGGGTCAAGCAATTGTCGTGCCGAGAGAGGCGTCGAATAAGCTGCTGATTTTAAATGTTTAATTCCTGAAGGATGCTCGCCGGAGGCGGTAGCTCGGCAACAAATGCCAGCCCTATCAGGCGAAGACGTACTGGTCCTTGCCCCGGGATTTGGAATTGGCCAGGGCTTCGAAGGCCTTGCCGATCAGCGTGTCTGCGTTTTCCGCGCTGGTGGGGAACAGCGAGATGCCGAGATTGATCGAATAATGCTGTTCGCCCCCGGCGATGGGATAAGGCTTTCCAAGTTCCAGAACGAGCTTTTCGGCGACGATCTGGATGTCCTCCATACGGGGCATGGATTCAACCAGGATCGCGAGCTGGCTGTGTTCGAAACGAGCGACCGTATCGCTGCCGCGCAGACTTGTCGAAGCGCGTTCCGCCGCGATCTGCATGATCTCGTTTCCGGCAACCTCGTCGCTCGACGGAAGCCCGATCACTTCGATCAGGAGCAGCGCAAAGAAATCCCGGTTCCGCTTGGCGCGCCGGGCGGCAAGCCCCAGGATTTCCCAGAACAGGAATTGCGTTGCAAGGCCGGTAGTCGGATCGAACAGCCGCGGCAGGACCTTCTTGCCTGTATCGCCGCCAGCGACCGCGAGACGGATCGACCGCCGCAAGGCGCGCGGCGTGACCTCGTTCTCGAAGAGACAATCGACGGCGCCGGCGCGCCGCAAGGTTTGCTCGGTGGTTCGGTCGAGATCTCCGGACAAGACGGTGACCGGCGCATAGGTGGCCAGTTTCGCCACCACGCTTTCGGCCCGCGCCAATCCATCCTTCAAGATGGGCGTGAGGTCGAGGATCATGGCGTCAAAAGAACTTGCTTCGGCCTGTCGAGGCGCTTCGGCAAGCTCCACCACGCGCTGCACGGAGAACTGTTCCTCACCGTCGCCATTGAGACGTTCAACGTCCTGGGCAACAGCGTCATTCCCGCCGACCAGCAGCAAACGAATGACTTGCGGTATGTCTTTTGCGGGCATGATCCCTCTGAAGATCGTCCTACGATGCCAAAAGGGATTTAAGAAAATCTTAAATCCACCAGCGAGATTCGGGTGAAACGGCTATAAAAGCGGCCATGCCAGAACAGATATCTCAACCAGTATTGGAAGAAACCGACCTTGAGCGGCTGATCGCCGACGTCCCACTCTTGGCGCAACGGCCGTTCGCCGGCTGGCGGGTCGCAAGATTGCCTGGCCTCACCAACCGTTCCTGGCGTTTGAGCGATGATACGCTGGATATTGTGCTCCGCGTGCCCGGGCACTCCGCCGGTCGTTATCTCAATCGTACGCAGGAATTTCACAATGTCGGCGTCGCCGCGCGCATCGGCATCGCGCCGCCGCTGCTCCATGCCGATCCCGAGAGTGGGATCATGGTACAAGAATACCTTCCCGGCGCCGCACAGTTGCAACAATCGGATTTCGCCGATCCGGCGACGGCATTCGAGATCGGTGCGCTCCTCGCACGTCTCCATGCTGCGCCGGAGCCGTTCAAAGGAACCATGGCGCCGTTCCCGGTCATCGATCTCTATCTCTCTTTGGCGGCCGATGATCGGCTCCGCGATCTCCGGAAACGGGCGGATCCGATCCGCCGGGTTCTTGAAATGCATCCCGAGCCGTCGGTGCCCAGCCATATCGATCCCAATCCGAGCAACTTCCTTCGGATTGCGGATGGCAGTCTGCGCCTGATCGATTGGGAATTCTCCGCGATGTGCGAACCTGCCTGGGATCTCGCGGCCGTGATGATGGAAGCCGATCTCTCCGCCGCGCGCGCGGAAGCTGTTCTCAAGGGCTATGGCTGGACGGATTCGCCGGCACGGCGCAGCCGCCTATGGCTGATGCGCGCCGCGCTTCATCTGGTGGCTGGAAGCTGGACCCATGCCGAGATTGCCGGCGGCAACACGGCGCCGAGCCTCCCCGCGCTGCTGGAACACTACCTCACCAGTCTCGAACGCATGATGGATGGTCCCGAATGGTCATCGCATCTGCGTGCTGTGCGGGACTGAACAATCGCCCGATCCGGTCGATTTAGGGCAATCCGGCTTTGCGCATCCCCTCGCGAAAGTGCTCGGCATCCGCGGGCCTCCAGCCTCTGAGACGCAATGCCGCCACCGAGAAGTCCGGCTGCAGCCGTCGGAGTTCGGCCACCGCGACCGCCGCTTCCTCCATTCGACCGAGCTGCGCCAGGCAGGCGGCGAGGCGAGGTAGAACATAGCGTCCAGGCTGGCTGCGGTGGGCAAAGGCTTCGATGGCATCTTCGTAGCGCCTGGCTACATACAGGACCGCGCCAAGGTCGACCCAGTACCATTCCGGGTGAAACGGATTGAGGCGCATTGCCAGATGGACGCGTTCCAGGCCTTCGGCGACCCGCCCGAGGACGACCTGCGAGAAGCCGGAAGCAGCGATCGCATTGGCATCGTTCGGATTGAGCTCGATGGCGCGTCGATAATGCATCGCTTCGCGCTCGAGATCGCCGAGTGCGCCATGGATCGTACCCAACAGCAAGTGGAAGCGGCCGTCATCGCCTTCAATTTCCATCGCCGCGGCAATGACGGCTGAGGCCTCGCACAAAACATGGTCCGGCGTGTCGTCATAGCCCTGGGTAACCACGTCGGCGAAGGCGCGGTAAGCGCGCGCGAGCTGATACTCGGGATCGAGCGCCATGGCTTGCTCGAACAATGCGATGGCGCGCGCATTGTCCTCGGGACCGTAGCCGCGCAAATGTTTGATGCCGCACAGGACGCATTCATAGGCGGCCAATTTGGGCTTTCGCCGGGTCTCGCTTGCCAGCGAGGACTCCACGCGCCCGTGAAGCGTCGAGACGATCGCTCCGATGATGCGGTCGGGCAGGACAAGGACGTTGGTCAGAGACTCGTCGAAGGACTCGCCCCAGAGCTGGGTTCGGGCGGCGGAATCGACCAGGCGGACGGTGATGCGCACCCGTTCGCCTTGTCGCTGCAGGCTGCTTTGGACCAGGAAGCCGACACCGAGCCGCCGTCCGATTTCGGCGAGGTCGGCGCCGTTCTTGGCGACGGCTGCGGATGAATAGCGGTCGATCACAAACAGCAGCCGAAAGCGGCCGAGCCCGGTGATGATATCTTCCGTCAATCCTTCGCAGAGTGGGTCGAGCGTTGGATCTCCGCTGAGATTGTCGAGCGGCAGCACCGCAATGGCGGGCCGGTCGGCCGCCGGATCGGGTATCCCGTCGCGCGCGCGGGCATACTCTTCACCATCTGTCGATGACGCGGTTCCGAGCCGGTCGGTCATGATATCGCGGTAGAGGGCTTCGGTCCTCGCATCCGGCGCTATGCGGAGCTCTCTTTCCAGATTGGCGCGGATGGCCCCATAGACTTTCAGGGCGTCGGCTCGGTCTCCGTTGCGCGCAAGAAGTTGCATCAAAGCGCGCGCCACCGGCTCGCGCAGGTTGTCGCGCGCCAGCAATTGCCGTCCGAAGCAGATGGCCGCCGCGGCATCCGTGATGGGTGTGGCGGAGCCCGCGATCCGCTCCAGCGTTTCCGCGGCGAGGTCGGCGAGCCGCTCGCGCTCGGGTCCGAGCCAGGCGTCGGATTCCGCCGTGATCCCGTCGAAACCTTCCAGCAGTTCTCCCCGATAGAGAGGAAGCGCCGTCGCCGGCGCGGTCCCCGCCAGCCGCGTGAATTCGATGGCGTCCACCGCGATCTCGGAGATGTCCAAAGCCACCATGTCCCGATCGGCCCGCAATGGATCGAGGCCGCTTTGACGGAAGACCTGGCGAAATGCCGCCAGGGATTGCCGCAGGCTGTCCCGCGCCTGGGTCTCGCCGCGATCGCCCCAAAGCAGTCCGGCCAGCCGCTCCCGGCCCTGAGCCCTGCCGCCCGCAAGAGCAAGATAAGCCAGCAGCAGCCGGTCCTTGCGGGTGGGCAATACCAGATCCCCACCGTCGCCGACGGCAAGGCCGAACCCTCCCAACACGGTCAGCCGGCATGAAGGCATGGATCGTCCCCACTCTGGCTTGCGGCGCGATTTTACGCCGATTTTACGCTCGGATCACCCCCGATGCGGCGGACCGGCAGGTGATCTCATGGTGGCTTCACGGCACTGCGGCATCGTCCTTGCCGGCGGATCAAGCCGTCGGGATGCTTCAAGGGAGGCCGTCATGCACAACTTGTTGCAAATATTGCGGAACCTCGTCGGTGGATTGGGGCACCGGGAATCTGTGCCAGGATCCGGCAATGGGGATACCGACTGGATGCCGCCGGTGATGGGGCCGGCGGACTGGTCGAACCATTATATCGTCGCCATGGCGGACCGCATGATCGCCATGACGGATCGCGATGCCGGTTGGTATGTCGATCGGCGGACGCGGTAGATGCCGTCGCGACGATCATCGATGGCGCTCACCGCCGAATTGGTGGCGCGCTGCGAAAGGCCGGAGCCGGATCCCGGTCCCGAAGCGGGATTCACCCATTTTTCCGAGGCTGAATACGATGTCTTGGCCGCGGAGCTGTTGGCCCGGCGGAGCCCCGGCCCGTTCTGGCTGTTTGCCTATGGCTCATTGATCTGGAAACCGGATTTCGTCGCCCTCGAGCATCGTCGTGCCACCGCCCATGGCTGGCATCGTGCCTTTACCTTGGAACTGACGCGATGGCGCGGCTCGCCGAGTCAGCCGGGCTTGATGCTGGCGCTGGAAAGGGGCGGGCGGTGCAACGGCATCGTCTACCGGCTGCCGGATATGGATCATCTGGCTCAAATGGGTCGGCTGTTGCGGCGTGAGATTGGTGCCCGGGAAGACGTTCAGGGCATCCGCTGGATCAATGTCGAAACCGAATATGGGAGGGTGCAGGCATTGACGTTCTGGGCCGGCGTCAAGGGCCCCGGCCATGCCGGGAAGCGAGGTCTGCGTGAGGTGGCGGGAACTCTTGCCCGCGCCTGCGGCCATATCGGTTCCGGCGCCGACTATCTGCTGAGGACCGTCTCCAAGCTGGACGAGCTCGGCATCCGCGATCGCAATCTCTGGCGCTTGCAGCAGCTCGTCGCCGACGAAATACAACGCGGCGTTCCTTGATCCCTTCCGCTTGACATCGGCGCGATTTGCGCCGAAGGATGTCGCCACTCAACGGGGTGCCCCATGGTCTTCAGGATCGCAGGGGCTGAGAGATGCGATGGCTCGCGTCAACCCGATGAACCTGATCCGGTTAGGACCGGCGGAGGGACATGAGTCAGCGATCCAGAGACCCTTCTCCGCTGCTTCCTGTGCCCACCGGCAGAGGAGGGATGAATCATGCGCAAGACCAGTTTCCTGATCGCCGCTCTCATTGCGGCTTCCACCATCGCCACCGCTTCGGCCGACACGCCGAAGCTCACCGTCTACACCTATAGCTCCTTCGTGGCCGATTGGGGACCAGGCCCCAAGATCACGCCGCTTTTCGAAGCGAAATGCGGCTGCAAGATCGAGTGGGTTTCCGTCGGCGACGGCGCCGCGCTGCTCTCCCGGCTGAAGCTCGAGGGCAAGAACACGCCCGCCGACGTGGTGCTCGGCCTCGACACCAGCCTGACCGCGGAGACCGTCGCCACCGGCATGATCGCGCCGCACGGCGCAGATCTCTCCGCGCTGAAACTACCGATCGCCTGGGACGACAAAGATTTCGTGCCCTTCGATTACGGCTATTTCGCCTTCGTCTATGACAGCCAGACCCTGAAATCGCCGCCCAAGAGCCTCGCCGATCTCGCCGGAAGCGGCAGCGATCCGAAGATCCTGCTGGAAGACCCGCGCACCAGCACGCCGGGCCTCGGCCTGATGCTCTGGATGAAATCGGTCTATGGCGACAAGACGGGCGATGCCTGGAAGAAAGTGGCACCGAAGATCCTCACCGTCAGCCGCTCCTGGGACGAGGCCTATGGCCTCTTCACCAAGGGCGAGGCGCCGATGGTGCTCTCCTACACGACCTCGCCCGCCTATCACATCATGGAAGACAAGACCGACCGCTATAAGGCGCTGAATTTCCCGGAAGGCAATTACATGGAAGTCGAAGTCGCCGGTATGCTCGCAACGTCCAAGCACGCCGATCTCGCGCACCAGTTCCTGCAGTTCCTGGTCTCGCCGGATTTCCAGAAACAGATCCCCACCACCAACTGGATGTTTCCGGTGATCGATATCGGCGCCGATCTCCCGCAGGCCTTCCGCGATATTCCCCAGCCGACGAAATCCCTACTGGTGCCCTCCGACCAGGTGGCGCAAAACCGCGAAGCCTGGATCAAGGAATGGCTTGAGGCGGTGGGGCAGTAGAAATGCCTGATCGTCATGCCGGAAAACCCCCGCCCCCAAGTTTGGGGGCGGGTTGGGGTGGGGGTTGCTCTCTCCGCGAGTCCTGCGTCGAACACCAAGACTGTGCGCGGCAGCGTCCAGCCAGAAGGAGCCCTGGATCCGACAGCGGACTGGTTGAGGCTGTCTTCACGGCTGCATCAACCCCCACCCTGACCCGCCCCCATCTTGGGGGCGGGGATTACATGGCCAGAACCTGCTTATGACCGCGTCCCGCATCGGCCTCATCGTTGCCGCGCTGATCGTCGCGGCGATCCTGGCCGATTACGCGACCTTGCTATGGGGCGCAGAGGCTAGCGATCTTCGATCGCTGTCGGAGGATGCCTATCTCCGCCGCGTGATCGGCTTCACCTTTCTGCAGGCGACGCTCTCCGCGCTGCTGGCGATCGGTGCCGCCATTCCGGCGACGCGCGCGCTGTCGCGGCAGAGCAGCTTCCCGGGCCGGCGGTTGATCCTGCAATTCTGCGCTTTGCCCATGGTGACGCCCTCCGTGGCGGCGATCTTCGGCATCGTCGCAATCTATGGCCGCTCCGGTTACCTCGCCGATCTCGCCGCGACGCTCGGCTCCGGTTGGAAGCCGACCATCTACGGCCTGACCGGCATCTTGATCGCGCATGTCTTCTTCAACATGCCGCTGGCGATCCGCCTGCTGCTGCCGGCCTGGGCGACCGTGCCGCCGGAGACCTGGCGATTGTCGGCGCAGCTCGGCATGAAATCCGGCCAGGTTTTCCGCCTGATCGAATTGCCGCTGCTGCGCCAATATGTGCCGGCGGCGTTTTCCTTCATCTTCATCCTGTGCTTCCTCAGCTTCGCGGTGGTCCTGACCCTCGGAGGCGGGCCGCGCGCGACGACTTTGGAAGTCGCGATCTACCAGGCGCTCCGCATGGATTTCGATCTCGCCCGCGGCGGCGCCTTGGCGCTGCTGCAGAGCCTCGCTTGTCTGGCGCTGGTCGCAATCGCCTGGGCGACTGGCCGCCGGCTGGATTTCGGTCGCGGCGATCGCCTGGCCGGTCTGCGCTTCGACGGCGCGAGCCCCGGCGCGAGAAGCCGCGATTTCCTCACCATCGCGCTCGCCATCGGCTTCGTGGCCTTGCCGGTCGCCGCCTTGCTGTTCGACGGATTGCGCGGTCTTGTCGAAACGCGCACCGACTGGCTGGCGCTGGCGCATGCCGCCGGCATCACGCTGGCGCTCGGCGTTCCCTCCGGTCTGCTGGCGACTTTGTTCGGCTATCCCATCGCGGTCGCCGCCAATCGTCTCGCCGGGCGGCCCTGGCCGATGCTGCTGATCGCCATCGCCGGACTCTCCGGCATCGTGGTTTCGCCGATGGCGATCGGCGCCGGCATCACGCTCTGGGCGACCGGGCGCGTCGATCTCTATGCGATCGCGCCGTTCGGCGTCGTCGGCATGAACGCGCTGCTGACCTTGCCCTTCACCATCGGCGTGCTGCGCCCCGCCATCGCGCGCGCCTTCGCGCAATACGACCGGCTCTGCGCCGGCTTGGGTCTTTCCGGCTGGAGCCGCTTCCGCGTGGTCGATGGGCCGGTGACGCGCCGCGCCATCGGCCTTGCCTGCGGGCTCGCCAGCGCCGCCGCCATGGGCGATCTCACCGCCATCGCGTTGTTCGGCAACCAGGCGCTCACCAATCTTACTTTGATGCTCTACAATCAGATCGCAGCTTATCGTCTGGAGGCCGCCGCCGGAACCGCCTTGGTGCTGCTGGCGCTGTGTCTCGCGACATTCGCGGCGATCGAACGGGGAGTGGGGGGCCGTGCCGTTTCTTGAGATCCGCGATCTGGCCTTCACCTACGAAGACCTGGTCATGCGCTTCGACCTTGATGCCGAGGCGGGCGAATGCCTGGCCGTGATCGGCCCCTCGGGCGCCGGCAAATCGACTCTGCTTTCGCTGATCGGCGGTTTCGAGAAACCGCTTTCCGGTAGCATCCGCGTCGATGGCGCGGATATCGCGCATCTGCCGCCGGCGGAACGCCCGGTCACCACCCTGTTCCAGGACCACAACCTCTTCGCCCATCTTTCCGTCGCCGAGAATGTCGGCCTCGGCCGCAATCCCGGCCTGCGACTCAGCGCCGAGGACCGTAAGCAGGTCGCCTGGGCTTTGGAGGAGGTGGGACTTTCGGGTTTCGAAGCGCGTCTGCCCGGGCAGCTTTCCGGCGGCGAGCGCCAGCGGGTGGCGCTTGCGCGCAGCCTGATCCGTCACCGGCCTTTGCTGCTGCTGGACGAGCCCTTCGCGGCGCTCGGTCCCGCCTTGCGTGGCGAGATGCTGGAACTCACCGATTCCCTGCGGAAACGCCAGGGCCTCACCGTACTGCTGGTGACCCATGACCCCGCCGATGCGGCGCGAATCGCCGGCCGCACCGCCTTCGTTGCGGAGGGCAGGGTGGCCTTGCTGGACGGCACCAGTCGGGTGCTGGGTTCCGCGCACCCGGCGATCCGCGCCTATCTAGGCAGTCAGGGTTAGTCGGCGCTTTTGAGCCTCTTGACACGGTCCTAAAGCTGTATACAGCTTGGCGATCTGAACCATGTCGAGCCTGATTGTGGCCCGACATGGTCTCGGTCTAATCTCTGAAAAAAGCGCCGGTGAGCGGCCATACTGGATTGCCGCCTTCGGCCCAAGAAGTTCGAACATCACAGGGAGAAACTTGATGTCTTTGTTGAGGAAACGTCTGATTCGTGCGGCTTTCTGCGTCGGTCTGATGGCCGGCATGGGCCAGCTCGTCCACCCCGCCATGGCGGATACCACGCTCACCCGCGGCATCGGCAGCTCGGTCGGCACTTTGGACCCGCAGCTCAACTTCCTGGCAAACGAGGGCTGGATTCAGGACGACATGTATGAGGGCCTGACCGCCCAGGATGTTTCCGGCAAGATCATTCCCGGTGCCGCCGACAAATGGGAGATGAGCGACGACGGCCTGACCTATACCTTTCATCTGCGGGACGGCCTGAAATGGTCGAACGGCGACCCGCTGGTCGCCCAGGATTTCGTCAACGGCATCATCCGGACCCTGGATTCCGCCACCGCTTCGGACAAGGCCTATATTTTCTACAGCACCATCGCCATCACTGGTGGCGCCGATTTCAACGGCAAGAAGATCACCGATCCCAAGAAGGTCGGCGCCAGCGCGCCCGACGACAAGACCGTGGTGATTCATCTCGACAAGCCGGCGCCCTATGCCCTGATCTATTTCGGCTCCTATTACGGCGCGCCGCTGCATACGCCGAGCTTCAAGAAATTCGCCGGCGCCTTCATCAAGCCGGAGAACATCGTCTCCAACGGCGCCTATCACATGACCGAGAACGTGCCGCAGTCGCATGTCACTTTGGTGAAGAACCCGAACTATTGGGATGCCGCCAGTGTGAAGATCGACAAGGTGATCTATCAGGTTACCGAGGACGACAAGACGGCGACCAAGCTCTTCAAAGCGGGGGCGCTGGACATCACGGTCGATATCCCCAGCGAGCAGATCGATTCCCTGAAGAAGGAATTCGGCGATCAGGTGCACATCTCGCCCTATCTGCAGACCGACTATATGAGCTTCGACATCAAGAAGCCGCCTTTCGACAACATCAAGCTGCGCCAGGCTTTGGCCACCGCGATCGACCGCGACACCCTGATCAACAAGGTGATCAAGGGCGGCTATGTGGTAAACTGCAGCATTGTCGTGCCGTTGACGGATTATAAGGCCCCGCGCGCGCCGGAATGCGACATGGACAAGGCCACCCGCATCGCGACCGCGAAGAAGCTCTATGCCGAGGCCCAAAAGGAAGCCAATTTCAAGGATCTCACCGTCACCATCGAATCCACCAACAGCGAGGTCGATAAGAAGCGTGCGGAAACCATTGCCGTCATGTGGAAGACGACCCTCGGCGTGAACGCCAAGGTCAATGCCCAGGAGCGCCAGGGTTGGCTCGACGCCTTCAGCGCCATGAAATGGGACGTCTTCAACGACGATCTCGTGGGCGATTTCGCCGGTCCGGAATCCTATCTCTCCTATGTCGACCCGCGTGGCGGGGTCTATGGCTGGGAGAGCAAGGACTACGAGAACCTCTGGGACAAGGCGATGGGGATCTCGGACACCCAGCAGCGTTATGCGGTCCTGGCCCAGGCGGAGAAGCTGTATCTCGACAGCTACACCTCCACGCCGATCGATGCGGTGCCCAATCGTGCCCTCGTCCGCAGCACGGTCGAAGGCTGGGTGGACAACATCGCCGCGTCGCATCCGACGCGTTTCATGAACATCAAGCAGTGATGATCGTTTCAGGGGCGAAGGAGCGGCAAATGCCGCTCCTTCGTTTCTTTAGTCAAAGTGAAAGCAAGCTTGTGTTTGGCGCCCCCTCATCCTGTCCTTCTCCCTCCCTGTCGGCGAAGGCCGACTTTGTCGGCTGGGGAGAAGGAATGCTGTTGCAGGCGCTCGGTCTAAGGTGAGGGGGTGCCAACCCCAAACTCACCACCTCCCATGCGGTGGGGCCTGATTTGTTCAGATACATCGTTCAGCGAACGCTGAAGAGCATTCCGACGCTGCTCGCGCTGTCCCTCATCACCTTCTTCATGATGCGGGTGGCGCCGGGCGGGCCGTTCTCGGGCAACCGCCGCGTGCCGCCGGAGGTGCGTGCCAATATCGAGCATGCCTTTCATCTCGACGATCCTATTTGGCTGCAATATTGGCATTGGATATATGGCGTACTGCATTTTGATTTCGGTCCGTCCTTTAAATACCGTGACTATTCGGTCACCGATTTAATCGTCGGCGGATTTCCGACCTCTTTAGAGGTTGGGCTTTGGGCGATGCTGATTTCAACCTTTCTCGGACTGATTCTCGGCACTGCGGGTGCGCTGAGGCGAAATACCTCGGTCGATTACACCGCGGGTGCCCTCGCTATGGTTGGGCTGGCGATTCCGATCTACGTGATTGGCCCCATCGGCCAGATAGTGTTCGGTCTGAATTTAAAGTGGTTGCCGATCGCGGGCTGGGACGGAACTTGGCCGTATAAGATTATGCCGATCATCACCTTGGCGCTTCCCAACATCGCTTACGTCTCCCGGCTCATGCGCGGGAGCATGATCGAGACCGTTCGGACCAACTATGTGCGGACGGCGCGCGCCAAGGGCATCGGGGAGCGCAAGACCATTCTAAAGCACGCCCTCAAAGGCGCGGTCATGCCGGTGATCACCTATCTCGGCCCGGCCACCGCCATTACCATAACGGGCTCCATCGTGGTCGAACAGATATTCCAGATTCCGGGTATCGGTCGCTATTTCGTCGATGCGGCAATTGGTCGTGACTATCCCCTAGTGATGGGAGTCACGGTCTTCTATGGGGCTATCGTAATCTTTGCCAATCTGTTCACTGATATTGTCCGCGGGGTGCTGGACCCGAAGGTGAGCTATGAGTGATCAACTGTCGAATCTCCCGTTGATCCCGCAGGGGCTTCCGGGCGGCGCGGAACATGAGCCGGAGTTGGAGCCGGCTCCGGTGGGGCTAAGTCCCTTCCGTGCCTCCCTACGCCGGTTTTCCAAAAATCACCTGGCGGTAATCAGTTGCGGCATATTGCTGATGATCACACTGGCGTGCTTCGTCGGGCCTTTTCTTTTCCCGTTTTCCAGCGAGGACGCAGACTTCGACAATATCAGTGCGCCGATAAATCTGCTCTCGATACACCCTTTCGGAACCGATGAATTAGGGCGTGATCTCCTTATCAGAGTGCTGGAGGGAGGACGTATTTCCCTTAGCCTCGGTTATTTCGGGGCAATGGTTTCGGTTTTGATCAGCGTGGCCTACGGCTCGACCGCGGGATATTTGAGCGGCCGTACCGATGATTTGATGATGGGGTCGGCGAACATTCTTTTGTCCGTCCCGTTCATGTTTCTCGTAATTCTGATAAATGTGGTTCTCGGCAAGAACAATGGTTCGCTCTTTGTCGCTGTATTGGCCACGTTATGGCTGACGCCGTCGATAATCGTGCGCGGCCATGCAGTCGGCCTTCGCAGCCGCGAGTTCATCGAAGCCGCGCGCGCCGGAGGCATGAGCGATTTTCAAATTATATGGTCCCATATCATGCCGAATTCGGTGAATGTGGTGATCGTCTACTCGAGTTTATTGGTCATAGAAACGATTCTGACGGAATCGTTCATGAGTTACCTGGGTCTCGGCATACAGGCCCCGGAGGCAAGTTGGGGAACTCTCATCAACGACGGCGCCGGCAAGATCGAGACCGATCCGCGGCTCCTCATCCTGCCCAGCGCCTTCCTGGCGGCGGTTTTGTTCTGCCTCAACTACATCACCGATGGGCTGCGCGATGCCTTCGACCCCAATGAGCGCTGAAACACTCGCACCGACGCGTGCGTCGGGTATCGGCAAGCGGGTGCTGACGGTCAGCGACCTCACAGTGCAGTTCAAGCTGCCGCATGGCTGGGTCACCGCCGTCGATCGCGTCAGCTTCGATCTCCGCCAAGGCGAGGTGGTGGGCATCGTCGGCGAATCCGGCTCGGGCAAGAGCCAGATTCTGCTTTCGCTCATGGGGCTTCTCGCCAGCAACGGTAAATCCAGCGGCAGCGCGGTCTTCGACGGGAAGGAGATTCTGAACCGCTCGGGACCGGAGCTGGACAAGATCCGCGGCTCGGCGATGTCCATGATCTTTCAGGATCCGATGACCTCGCTCAATCCCTATATGCGCGTGAGCGACCAGTTGACCGAGGTCCTGACCGCGCATCAGGGCAAGTCGAAATCGGAAGCCTTCGAGATCGCGGTCCAAATGCTGGACCGCGTGCGCATCCCGGAAGCCCGCCGCCGCATCCGCTTCTACCCCCACGAATTCTCCGGCGGTATGCGCCAGCGCGTGATGATCGCCATGGCGCTGCTCTGCAAGCCGACCCTGCTGTTTGCCGACGAGCCGACCACCGCGCTCGACGTGACGGTGCAGGCGCAGATCCTGGAGCTGATCGCCGAATTGGCACGCGACCTCCGCACCGCCGTTGCCATCGTCACCCACGATCTCGGCGTAATCGCCCGGCTCTGCGACCGGGTGATCGTGCTCTATGGTGGCCGTATCATGGAGCAGGGGACCATCGACGACATCTTCTACGACCCGCGGCATCCCTATACGAAAGGCCTGCTCGCCTCGACGCCGCGGCTCGATGAAAAAGTGCATGGCGCCTTGAAGACCATTCCCGGCCAGCCCCGCGCCGCCATGGGCGATCTGCCCGGCTGTCCTTTCGAGCCGCGTTGCCCGTTGAAGGTCGCGCGTTGCAAGGTGGAGATGCCGATGCTCCGCGAAGGTCAGACCGGCCGCGCCGTGGCCTGCCATGTGAGCGAACCATGAGCGCCGCCAATTCAAACGCCGCAAAAAGCTTGCTCTCGGTCACAGACCTCAAGGTGCATTTCCCGATCAGGGGCGGCATCCTTGGCGGCCAGACCGGCGCCGTGCGCGCGGTTGACGGCGTCAGCTTCGATTTGAAGACGGGCGAGACGCTCGGCATCGTCGGTGAATCCGGCTGTGGCAAGTCGACCCTCGGCCGCGCGATCTTGCGCCTCATCCGCAGCACCGAAGGCCAAGTGGTCTGGATGGGGCAGAATCTCTTCGATCTCGGCGATAAGGCGATGCGCGCCGAACGCCAGCAGATGCAGATCATCTTCCAGGATCCGCTGGCTTCGCTCGATCCTCGCATGTCGGTGGAGACCATCATCGGCAAGCCGCTGCGCACCTTCCATCCGGGACTCTCCAAGGTCGAAGTGCGCAAGCGCGTCCACGACACCATGAAGGAGGTCGGCCTCTCGCCGGCCATGGCCAACCGCTATCCGCATGAATTTTCCGGCGGCCAATGCCAGCGCATCGGCATCGCCCGCGCGATGATCCTCAAGCCCAAGCTGATCGTCTGCGATGAGCCGGTCTCGGCGTTGGATGTTTCCATTCAGGCTCAGATCATCAACCTGCTGATGGAACTGCAGCGCACCTTGAGCATTTCGCTGCTCTTCATCTCGCACAATCTCGCAGTCGTGCGCCATATCAGCCATCGCGTGATGGTGCTCTATCTCGGCAAGGTCATGGAGATCGCGGATCGCGACGATTTCTACGCGCGTCCGCTGCATCCCTATTCCGAAGCCTTGATCTCCGCGGTTCCCATAGCCGATCCCCGGATCGAGCGCTCGCGCCCGCGGGTCATCCTGCAAGGCGATATCCCGTCGCCCATCAATCCGCCCAGCGGCTGCCGCTTCCGCACCCGCTGCCCCAGGGCGACCGAAATCTGTGCCGAGCAGGAGCCGGCGATGCTCGACTACGGCAAAAACCACTTCGCTGCCTGTCATCACATCGACGAGTGATGGTGCAGATAACGTCACACTATCCAATATAAACTCGTCATGCCCGGGCTTGGCCCGGGCATCCACGCCTTATCTTTCCGCGCCGAGTAAGAAAAGGCGTGGATCCCCGCACCAAGTGCGGGGATGACGCACAACCGGAGAGCCACACTCTCATGTCTCGACAAAAAGACCTCTCCACCCATGACGCCTTCCTCGATACGCTCCTGCGCGTGCCGCAGCTCTACGGCGCGCGCATCTCGCCGGACGGCCGCCATGTCGCCTGGATCTGGGCGGGCCTCTCGGAAACGACCCAGCTCTGGGTCGCGGCCGCCGATGGCGCATCGGCGCCGAAGCAGCTCGTGGCCGATGACTGGGATTGCGATTCCTTCCGCTGGACCCCCGACAGCCGCGCCATCGTCTATGGCCGCAGCAAGGACGGTGATGAGCGGCTGGGCCTGCATCTCCTGCCGCTCGATGGCAAGCCGGCCAAACCGCTGACTGGAGACCGGCCGGACTATTACATCCATGGCGGCCAATTGGCCGCGGACGGGCGCAGCCTGATCTTCGCCGCCAATGTCGATCCCGAAACCGGCGCGGAGATCGAACCTTCGCGGATTTATCGCCAGGATATCATCTCCGGTGAGCGCCATGTCCTGGCGCGCCCGGAGCGCGCGACCCATTCCGCGCCTTTGCTCTCGCCGGATGACAAGCACATCCTCTACGTCCGCAACGACCTCGATCCCGGCGGCAATCAGCTCTGGCTGACCGAGATCGACGGCAGTTTCGACCGCGAGATCGTCAATGTCGGCGCGGCTCTGAAGGCGGACGGCATGTGGTCACCGGACGGCAGTACGGTGCTGGTCGTCGCCGAGACCAAAACACACCGCAAGGTCGGCCTGCGGCGCCTGGACGGGAACACCATCGACTGGCTGATCGACGATCCTGAACGCCCCATCGCCGATGCGATCTGGCCCAGGCGCTCGGCGGAAATCGTCATCGAGGAAACCCGTGATGCCCGTGTCGTGGGCTGGCTTCTCGATCCGAAGACCGGAAAAGAGAGATTGTTCGGCCCCTATACCGACGGTGAGCTCACGCCGGTCGGCCCGCTGGCGGATGGCAATTGGCTCGCCTGGCATTCCGGCGCGCGCTATCCGGCACGCCTGGTCCGCGTTGCCTTGGAGAAAAGCGGTCCGAGGATTCTCAGTGACATCTCGCGCCACCCGACCGCCGCCATTCCATCGCCTTCGGAACTGGTTCCAGCCGAGGAGTTTCGCTGGAAATCGGATGACGGCTTGCCGATCCAGGGCTGGCTCTACCGCGCAATCGGCGAACCCATCGGCACCATCCTCGATGTCCATGGCGGGCCTACCGGCCATGACGAGGATGCCTTCTCTGTCGATCCGCAATATTTCGCCCGCGCCGGCTTCAACGTGCTGCAGCCGAACTATCGCGGTTCCACCGGTTTCACCCTGGAATTCCAGGAAGCGGTGAAGAAGGAGGGTTGGGGTGGGGCGGAGCAGGTCGATATCCGCACCGGCGCCGAAGCGCTGATCAAGGCGGGCATCGCGAAGCCGGGAAAGATCGGCATCACCGGCACGTCCTATGGCGGTTATTCCTCCTGGTGGGCGATCACCCATTATCCGAAGGATCTCATTGCCGCTGCTGCACCGATCTGCGGTATGACCGATCTCGTGGTCGATTACGAGACCACGCGCCCGGACCTTCGGCCCTATTCCGAGGAGATGATGGGCGGCACGCCGGAAACCGTGCCGGATCGTTTTCGGGAGCGCTCGCCGATCCATTTCATCGAGAACATCAAGGGGCGCCTGCTGATCATCCAGGGCGCCAACGATCCCAATGTCACGCCGCAGAATGTCTCCGACGTGCGCCGTCTTCTGGATGCGGCGCGCATCGCCTATGACGTGCTGATCTTCGATGACGAAGGTCACGGCATCGGCAAGCCGTCGAACCGGAAAATCCTCCTCCGCCGTATCGCCAACTTTTTTGCGGAAGCCTTCGCATGACTTCGAATATGTTTGCTGCGCTCGCCCAACAATGGTCGCGTTATCCCATCATCTGGTCGCCGTGCCTGTCCGGCGACGGCAAATGGCTCGCCTGGTCCTGGACCGGCATCGCCGATACCGCGAATGTGTGGATCGTGCCCACCGATGGCTCCGCGCCGCCGCGGCAATTGACCAACGGCGCCGATCACTTCTACGCCCGCAGTCTCTCTTATGACGGCAGCCGGATCGCCCTCGCGCAATCGATTGGCAGCAACGAGCATGACCGATTGTTCATCATCGACCGCGACGGCAAATCCGCAGCGCAGCCGCTGACGGCCCTGCAATCCGACCATTACGTCTTCGGCGGTTGCCTATCCACCGACGGGAGCGAGCTGGTCTATTCCGCGGATTTCGACGACCAATCCGGAAAAGTGGCGGAGGGCAGCCTCATCTATCGGCAGAATGTCAAAACCAGGGAACGGGCGGCGATCGCCATCGCGCAATCGGTCTGCTCGGACGAACCCGAGCTTTCGCCGGACGGCAAGCTTGTGCTCTATGGCCGTTGCGATCTTCATCCGAGCGGCGATCAGCGGTGGGTCGTCGACATCGACGGCTCCAATGATCGCGAGGTCCTGAACGCCGATGATCGCTTCAAGACCCGCGCGCATTGGCTGGGCCGGGGCCATCTCCTGCTGGTCCAGGCGGAAACCGAGACGCATGAACGGGTCGGCGTTCTCGATGCCGATACCGGCGCCCTGCGCTGGCTGATCGACGACGCCAAGCGGACCCTGGACGGCATCGTCGCGGGAGGCGACGGGCATTCGGCGATGGTCCTGGAATCCGACCAGGGCCGCCTGGTCGCGAAGCTGCTGAACACGGATGACGGCACGGAACGGCCGTTCATTGTCGACGGCGCCAGCCTGCTGCCGATCGCCCAGCTTCCCGGTGGCGATTGGATCGCGGAACGCTACAATTCGCACAAGGCCCATGATCTCGTACGCATCGAGCCGGGCACGATGAAGATCACCAATCTCACCCACGCGGAATCGCATTGTCCGCCGAAGAAGTTCATTGCGGCTCAGGATTTCCGCTGGAAATCCTCGGATGGATTGCCGATCCAGGGCTGGCTCTACGAGCCGACCGGCGAATCCCGCGGCCTCGTCGTCTGGGTGCATGGCGGGCCGACCTGGCACAGCGAGGATTGGGTCAACCCGATCGTACAATTCCTCGCCAATGCCGGCTTCACCGTCCTTGATCCCAACTATCGCGGCTCGACCGGCTTCGGCAACGTGTTCCGCGAGGCGATCAAGATCGACGGCTGGGGCGGGCACGAGCAGGACGACATCCGCGCTGGCATCGAAGCCCTGATCGCCGCCGGCAAGGCGCGGCGCGGCAGGATCGGCGTCGCTGGATTATCCTATGGCGGCTATTCCTCCTGGGTGGCGATCACGCGGTTTTCCGATCTGGTCGATGGCGCCGTTCCGATCTGCGGCATGTACGAACTCGGCATCGACTACCACGCCACCGAAATGCCGCATGGCAAGGCCTACAGCATCGAGATGATGGGCGGCACGCCGGAGGAAAAGCCGGAGCGCTATTTCAACGCCTCGCCGGCCAACTTCACTGACCGGATCAAGGGCAACCTGCTGATCGTTCATGGCCTCGCCGACAGCAATGTCTCGCCGCAGAACACCCGGACGGCATGCCGGGATCTCGACAAGGCGGGAATTAAGTATGATCTGCTGACCTATCCGGATGAAGGCCACGGAATCTACAAGGCCGGCAACCGGGAAAACCTGCTGCTGCGGATGGCGAATTTTTTTGAACAAACGTTCAAAAATTGAACGTCCGTTCAAAATAAATACCCTCAGTTCTCCGACCACATCCGGAGCAGATTGGCCCTGACCTGGAAGGTGAGGTCGGTCTCCAGCCCCTCGGGATCGAGCTTGCCCAATCGCGACCGGATGATGGCAAGGTCGGCGAGGATTTTCCTCCGCTCCTGGTCCCGGATATGGGATTGGATCCAGGTGGCCGCCACTAGGCGTTCGCCCTCGGTCACTTCCGTGACGGAATGCAGGAAGGTCGAAGGATAGATGACGGCATGCCCGGACGGGAGCTTGATCCGTGCGGGCTCAGGTGCAAGCTCGATCAGCAACTCGCCGCCTGCATATTCAGATATGTCACTCAAGAAGACGGTGCAGGAGAGATCCGAGCGCGTGCGATTGTCGCGCGGGCCCATCAATGCCTCATCGACATGCCGTCCATAGGAATGCCCGGAAGAATACCGGCTGATGACGGGTGGGCGAATGCGATGGGGCAGGGCGATCCGCGCGATTTCGGGATGGCGATAAAGCGCCGCCACGATCAACTCCTGAACCGGTCGCCGCGCATTGTCGGATTTCGAGATCTGCCGGTTCTGTTTCACGCGCGTGGCCCGGGGGCCGGCCGTCTCGCCGCCATCGACGAAATCCGCCAGGGCCGCGGCTTCCCGGCAGGTCTT
>DASYDA010000393.1:0-1551 GCA_036499865.1 Dongiaceae bacterium
GCCCTGGTCGATATCAAGGGCGAGGCCGTGGGCCTGACGCTGCTGAAACGCTATGACGAAGCCTTCCCCATGGGCTTCCAGGAGGAATTCGGCCCGCGCGCCGCGGTGGGCGATATCGAGCGCGTCGAGGCGGCGCAGAAAGCGACGACGCCGCCCATCAATCTCCATCGGCCCGTGGAATCCGCCGGCAATGAGCTGCATCTGAAGCTCTATCGCGCCAGCGAGAAGATTCCGCTCTCCAATGTGCTGCCCAGCCTGGAGAATTTCGGCCTCAAGGTGATCAGCGAGAACGCCTATGCGGTCGAGCCGGCCGGTTCCGAGGATCCGACCTGGATCCATGACTTCACCATGATCACCACCGATGGCAGCGAGATCGACGTCACCGAGCTCCGCGACCGCTTCCAGGACGCCTATAGCCGGATCTGGACGGGAGAGATCGAAGACGACGGCTTCAACCGCCTGGTGCTGACCGCCGGCCTCGGCTGGCGCGATGTGGCGCTGATGCGCGCCTATTGCAAATACCTCCGGCAGACGGCGATCACCTTCAGCCAGAGCTATATGGAGCAGACGCTCTGCGCCAATGCCGGCATCGCCAAGGCGCTGGTGCGGATGTTCCATGTCCGCAACGATCCCACCTATGACGGCGATCGTGAGGCGGTGACCAAGAAGATCCTGGCGGAGATCGAAACCGCGCTGGAGAGCGTCAGCAATCTCGACGACGATCGCATTCTGCGGCGCTTCGTCAATGTGGTCGTGAACACCTTGCGCACCAATTTCTTCCAGCCGGCGCAGGATGGCAGCATCAAGGACTACATCTCCTTCAAGCTGGATTCGCAGAAGCTCGAGGAATTGCCGCTGCCACGTCCGCTGGTCGAGGTCTTCGTCTATGCGCCGCGCGTCGAAGCCGTACACTTGCGCGGCGGCAAGGTCGCTCGCGGCGGCATCCGCTGGTCCGACCGGCGGGAGGATTTCCGCACCGAGGTCCTAGGCCTGATGAAGGCGCAGATGGTGAAGAACGCCGTCATCGTGCCGGTGGGATCGAAGGGCGGCTTCGTGGTGAAGCGCCCGCCCGCCGCCGGACCCGGCGGTGTGGTCGATCGCGAGGCGATGGCCGCCGAAGTGGTGCATTGCTACAAGACGCTGATGCGCGGCCTGCTCGACATCACCGACAATCTGGTGGGCGGCAAGGTCGTTCCGCCGGCCAAAGTGATGCGGCATGACGGCGACGATCCCTATCTCGTCGTGGCGGCGGACAAGGGCACCGCGACCTTCTCGGACATCGCCAACGGCGTCTCCCAGGACTACAAGTTCTGGCTGGACGACGCCTTCGCCTCCGGCGGCTCGGCCGGCTACGATCACAAGAAGATGGCGATCACCGCGCGCGGCGCCTGGGAATGCGTGAAGCGGCACTTCCGCGAGATCGGCGTCGATATCCAGGCGCAGGATTTCACCTGCATCGGCGTCGGCGACATGTCGGGCGACGTCTTCGGCAACGCCATGCTGCTCTCGCCGCATACCAAACTGCTGGCGGCCTTCAACCATATGCATATC
>DASYDA010000394.1:0-5205 GCA_036499865.1 Dongiaceae bacterium
GCGGTGCGCGAAGCCATGAAGATGCTGACCGCGAAGGGCCTGATCCTCTCCCGTCCCAAGATCGGCTCGCGGGTCCAGCAGCGCGATTCCTGGAATTTGCTCGACCGCGATGTGCTGGTTTGGTATTGCGCGGCCGCCGAACGAAGCCATTTTCTCTCCAGCATGCAGCAGGTCCGGGAAATTCTGGAGCCGGAGGCGGCGGCATTGTCCGCAGTGAACCACACGGCCGCGCAGCTGAAGGCGATCGAGACGGCGCTGGTGGGAATGCGTGACGCGCCGGACTTCATCGCCTGGAACACGGCAGATGTGAAATTCCACCTGGCGATTCTCTGGTCCGCCGGCAACGAGCTGCTGGTACCCTTCGGCTTTCTGATCGAATCCGCACTGGGCACCATGTTCGACTACACGGTGCGCCACAATCAGGATTGGCGGAAAGCCTATCCTCTGCACGAGGATATCGTGGCCGCGATCCGCAAACGCCGCCCCGACGCGGCGCGCCGGGCGGTGCGGCAGTTGCTGGCCGATACCAGCAAGGTGCTTGCCCAGCAGTGGCGCAAATCGGACCGGCCAAAGCGAAGCGCTTAGCCGCCGTTAAGCACCCAAAAGATTCAATCCAGTGAGAACTATCGATGAATGAAGGCGGCAAACGGAAGCTGAGATCGCAATCCTGGTATGGCGGCGACGGCACACGCGATGTGTTCATCCATCGGAGCTGGATGAAGAAGCAGGGCATGCCGGACGATCATTTCGACGGCAGGCCGGTGATCGGCATCTGCAATACCTACTCCGAATTGACGCCCTGCAACGTGCATTTCCGGGATATCGCCGAGCGCGTGAAGCGTGGCGTATTGGAAGCCGGCGGCGTTCCCCTGGAATTCCCGGTGATGAGCCTCGGCGAGTCCAATCTGCGCCCGACGGCGATGCTGTTCCGCAATCTCGCCAGCATGGATGTCGAGGAATCGATTCGCGGCAATCCGATCGACGGCGTCGTGCTGCTGGTCGGCTGCGATAAGACCACGCCGGCCTTGCTGATGGGTGCGGCGAGCTGCGATCTTCCGACCATCGCGATTTCCGGCGGTCCCATGCTCACGGGTCACTATCACGGGCAATCGCTGGGGTCGGGGACCTCGGTCTACAAGTTCTCGGAGGATCTGCGCGGCGGCAGGATGTCTCGGGAGGATTTCCGCGACGCGGAGAGCGCCATGTCGCGCTCTAACGGCCATTGCATGACCATGGGCACGGCCTCGACCATGGCTTCGATGGTGGAAGCCTTGGGCGTCGGCATGCCGCACAACGCAGCGATCCCCGCTGTCGATTCCCGGCGCCAGGTGCTGGCCCAAATGGCGGGCCGGCGCATCGTCGATATGGTGCATGAGGACCTGCGACTGTCGAAGATCCTCGTCAAGGGCGCGTTCGAGAATGCGATCCGAACCAATGGTGCGGTCGGTGGCTCGACCAATGCCGTGATCCACCTGCTGGCGATCGCGGGGCGGATCGGGGTCGATCTCTCCCTGGAGGATTGGGACCGCCTTGGCCGCGATATACCCACCATCGTCAATCTGATGCCGTCCGGGCAATTCCTGATGGAGGATTTCTACAATGCCGGCGGACTACCCGCGGTGCTTCGCCGCCTCGGCGATGCCGGCCTGCTGAACAAGGACCAGATGACGGTCAACGGCCGCACCATCTGGGAGAATAACAAGGATGCGGCCTGCTGGAACGACGACGTCATCCGTCCTTTCGACAAGGCGCTCACCGCGAATGGCGGCATTGCGATCCTGCGCGGCAATCTGGCCCCCAGCGGCGCGGTGATCAAACCCTCCGCCGCGACGCCGGCCTTGATGCAGCATAAGGGCCGGGCCGTCGTCTTCGAGAATACCGAAGATTATCGCGTCCGGATCGACGATCCCGATCTCGATATCGACGAGACCTGCGTCATGGTGCTGAAGAATTGCGGTCCCAAGGGATATCCGGGGATGGCCGAGGTCGGGAATATGGGTCTTCCGCCGAAGATCCTGAAGCGCGGCATCACCGACATGGTGCGCGTTTCCGATGCGCGGATGAGCGGCACGGCCTACGGCACGGTGGTGCTGCACACCGCGCCAGAGGCCGCCGCCGGCGGACCGCTGGCGATCGTGCAGAACGGCGACATGGTCGAGCTCGACGTGGCGGGACGGAAGCTCAATCTCCTGGTCGAACAGGCCGAGATCGACCGCCGTCTGAAGGCCTGGAATCCGCTGCCGCTGCCGAATGGCGGCTATCAGCAGCTCTATGTGAAGCATGTGCTGCAGGCCGATAAAGGCGTCGATCTCGATTTTCTGGTGGGTTGTCGCGGCCACGCCGTGCCGCGCGAAAATCATTAGAGGTGAAAATGGATCTCTCGAATCTGGCTCGTCACCCGGGCCTTAAAGGAAAGACTGTGTTCGTGACGGGCGGCGGTTCCGGTATCGGCGCCGCGATTGTCGAGAGCTTCGTGGACCAGAGCAGCCGTGTCGCCTTCGTCGATATCGATGAGAAGGCCAGCACCGCTCTCGTCGCCGCGCTGAAGGCGCAATATGGCGTGGCGCCGCTCTTCATTCCCTGTGACATCAAGGATATCGCCGCATTGCAGGCGGCCGTGACGCGTGCCGGAAAGGAACTCGGCGATATCGCCGTGCTGGTGAACAACGCCGCCAACGACACCCGACACAAATGGCAGGACGTGACGCCGGAATACTGGGACGATCGGATCGCCATCAATCTTCGGCACCAGTTCTTCGCGATCCAGTCCGTGGTGCCGCAGATGCAGCGCCTGGGCGGCGGCTCCATCGTCAATTTCGGTTCGATCAGCTGGAAGATCGGCCAGGGCGGAATGCCGGGCTATTCGGCGGCGAAGGCCGCCGTCCACGGCCTCACCCGCAGCGTCGCGCGCGACCTCGGCACGCTCAATATCCGCGTCAATACGGTATTGCCCGGCTGGGTGCTGACCGAGCGGCAGAAGACCCTTTGGCTCACTCCCGAAGCGGATAAGGATCGCGAACGCGCTCAGTGCCTGAAGGCGGGGGTACAGCCGGTGGATCTCGCGCGCATGGTGCTGTTCCTGGCCTCCGAGGATTCCCGGATGTGCACCTCGCAGGAATTCACCGTGGATGGCGGCTGGATCTGACGCGATTGCCGTCAGACGACGGCAACTTCCAGCGTGCCGATGCCGTCGATCGCGCCCTGCATCTTGTCGCCGCGCTGCACCGGGCCGACGCCGGCCGGCGTTCCGGTAAAGATCAGGTCTCCGGGCTGCAGGGTGAACAGCTTTGAGAGATGCGCGATCACTTCCGGCACCGACCAGATCAACTGGCTGAGATCGCCGGTCTGACGGCGCTGGCCGTTGATGTCGAGGGTGATCGCGCCCTTCGTCGGGTGTCCGATCTCGCTGACCGGCTTGATCCCCGAGCAGGGCGCCGAGGCTTCAAAAGCTTTACCGACCTCCCAGGGACGCCCCAGCTTCTTCGCCTCGCCCTGCAGGTCGCGCCGCGTCATGTCGAGGCCGACGGCATAGCCGAACACATGCGAGAGCGCCGCATCGGCTGCGATATCCGATCCGCCGTTGCCGAGCGCAACCACGAGCTCGATTTCGTGATGCACGTCCTTGCTGGCTTTGGGATAGGGAAAGCCCTTGCCGTCGATGACCAGGCTGTCCGGATTCTTCTGGAAGAAAAACGGCGGTTCGCGGTTGGGATCGTGCCCCATCTCGATGGCATGATCGGCATAGTTCCGCCCGACGCAGTAGATGCGATGCACCGGAAACAGCTTCGCTGTGCCGTGAACGGCAAGGCGCGGCTGCACCCCCGGGGCGAAGACAAAGGTTCCAGCGTCATCGACTTTGGTCATGGGTTTACCTTTTTGCCTCACTCGGCGGCGGCGCCTTCGCGCGGTTCATGCGCGGATGCCGCCTGGCGGTGTCCCGTCACCTCGGCTCCGGCATTCGCCGAGAGCGGTAGATAAAACAGGATGGAGAAGAGCGCAAGCGCGCCAACCAGGAAGAAGGCCGGCGGGAAATCACTGGCCATCGGTGCGGGATTGCCCGACCAGGCGATGGTGAAATGCAGGACCATCGCGCCGATCCCGACGCCGACGGTCATCGAAAGCTGCTGGGCGATGGCCGAGAAACTGGCGGCCTGGCTCATCCGCGATTGCGGGACATCGGACATGATCAGGGCATTGATGCCCGTGAACTGCAGCGAGCGGAAGAAGCCGCCCACCAGAAGCAGCGCCAAAATCAAAAGGCCGGGAGTTTGCGGCCGGAACAAGCCATAGACCATGACCAGGCCGCCCGCCAGAAAGGCGTTGCCGATGAGGGTCTTGCGGAAGCCGAAGCGGCGAAGCGTAGGCCCTGCGGTCAATTTCATGCACATCGCGCCGGCGGCGCTCGCGAAGGTCAGCAGACCGGAATGAAACGGCGAAAGGCCAAAGCCGAGTTGCAGCATCAGCGGCAGGATGAATGGTAACGCGCCGATGGCGATGCGGAAGAAGAATCCACCGTAAATTCCGCAGCGGAAGGTCGGGATGCGCAGCAGCGAAAGGTCGATGATCGGATGCGGGTTCCGCCGGGCATAGCGCACATAGCTGGTGATGGATATGGCCCCGACGACAAGCAGGGTTACCACCACGGGCACCGGAAGCATGTTGCGGCCAATGGATTCGAAGCCAAACATGAGGCCGGTGAAGCCGATCGCGGTCATCACGAAGCCGGGTAAGTCGAAGGGCCGGGTTTCCGGCTCCCGGATGTCTTTGATGAACTTGGTGACCAGGATGATTCCGAGAATCCCGATCGGGATGTTGATCCAGAATATCCACCGCCAGGAAACATAAGTCGCGAGGAAGCCGCCGACCGGCGGGCCCATCACGGGGCCGATCAGCGCCGGGAAGGTGAGATACATCATGGCCCGCACCAGGTCCGGCTTCGAGACTGATTTCAGCAGCACGAGACGTCCCACCGGGACCATCATCGCGCCGCCCAGGCCTTGGAATATCCGGGCGAGCACGAAGCCCAGCAGGGAGGTGCTCGTTCCGCAAAGGATGGAACCCGCTAGGAAGATCAGAATTGCGGCGCGAAACACCTGCCGCGCCCCGAAGCGATCCGCGAACCAGCCGCTCGCCGGAATGAAGACCGCGAGGCTCAGCAAATAAGACGATATCGCCAGGCTAAGCCGGATGGGATCTTCGTTGAGG
>DASYDA010000395.1:0-3629 GCA_036499865.1 Dongiaceae bacterium
ATGCGGGCGACTTCGATTCCGTCGTCGACGAGGTCGCGGTGCTGTTCCTCGGTGGCCTCGCCATAGATGCCGCGGGCCTCGGTTTCGCCGAAATGAATCCTGCGTGCCTCTTCGGCGAATTTGTCGCCGACATAGTCGCAATTGGCTTCGACCTGCTTCTTGATCTCCTTCAGCGCCTCGCGGATTTCCGGCGGCATGATCGCTGTCTTATCCGGCGGCAAGACCTCGGCCGGCGCCTGCACGACCGCTTCCGGCGCCACGATCGCGCGGCTGTTGCCCTTGCGTCCCACGCGCGGCGCCATCAGCGCCTTGGCGATCTTGGCGCTGCCGCAGACCGGACATTCGACGGTCTTGCGCTTGAGCTGGCGATCGCAGGTTGCGCCGTCCTTGAACCAGGCTTCGAAACCATGCTGCAGATCGCAATTGAGCTGATAGAGAATCATGATCGTTGTTCTACCGATGCCTTTACCGACGCCCGCCCGACAGACTCATCCCAATGGCCAGTTCGACGCGGCCATCCAACGGGCGGAAACCTTCATTAATATGTAAGATCAGTTTACCAACAAGTCGAGACCGACCAAAGTTGCTGCAGGGCATAGCTGCCGCGCAATTTGACCACAGAGTGTCAGAAATGTCGCTTTCCTCCATCCCGCCGATCATCCCTCCCGGATTTGAATGGGTTCGCGGCCATGCCGAACGGATGCCGCGGCCGGGTCCGATCCTGGATCTCGCTGCGGGAACCGGGCGATTCGCGCGGCTTTTCAAGGAATTGGGATATGCGGTGGCGGCTCTCGACCGAGACATCTCGGGGCTCGCCGATCTGGCGGGCGTGCCGGGCGTGGAGCTGATCCAGGCTGATCTGGAGGACGGCTCGCCTTGGCCGCTCCGGGGCCGGCTTTTCCACGGCATCGTGGTGGTGAATTACCTGCATCGCCCGATCCTGCCTTTGCTCGCGGCGGCCTTGGCGCCGGGCGGCGTGCTGATCACCCAGACCTTCGGTACCGGCAATGAACGGTTCGGCCGGCCGAGCAATCCGGATTTCCTGCTGCATCCGGGTGAGCTGCTCCGCTTCGCCGAAGCCGAGGGTCTCGCCGTCCTCGATTATCACTGCGGCGAGATTTTCGACCAGCGCCGGACGGTGCGGCAGGGATTGGTGGCGCGCAAGATGGCCTGAGTCTCCTTTGACTCTCCCTTGACTCCAGGACGATTCCGTCAGATATTTCTGTTGAAACAGAAATATCTGAAAGAACCGTGATGGATTTGACCCGGCCGATGGAGCGTTATGTCGTCCACTGGGGCGAGATGGGCACCCGCTGGGGCGTCAGCCGTTCGGTGGCGCAGATCCACGCGCTGCTCTTCCTGGCGCCGCGCCCGCTGACCGCCGAGGAAATCGCCGACACGCTCTCGATCGCGCGGTCCAACGTCTCGACCAGCTTGAAGGAGCTGCAATCCTGGGGCCTCGCGCATCTGGTCCATGTGCTGGGCGACCGGCGCGATCATTTCGAGACCGAGAAGGATGTCTGGAAGGTCGCACTCACCATCATCGAGCAGCGCAAGCAGCGCGAGATCGATCCCACTTTGGGCACGCTTGCGCAATGCGTCGATGAGGCGAAACGCGATCCCGGTACGGCGCAGGATGTCAGCGCGCGCATGGAATCGGTGCTGACTTTCCTGCAGACGGTCTCGATCTGGTACGACGAGGTGAAGCATCTGCCGCCGCCGGTCCTGTTCAAGCTGGTGCGGCTAGGCGCCAAGGTCGCGCAATGGGTGCGGCCGAAGAAGGATTAGAGGGACGAGAGCGGCCGGAGGGTTTTCGGCCGCTCTTTTTTTGCGCGGTGATTTCAGTTTCTTCTGAAACAACCGCCATAACGGAAAGGGGATGACGATGTTCGGCGCGTTGATTCTGCTTTCGCTGCAAGGCGTGCTCGGGGCCTTCGACAATATCTGGAATCACGAATGGCGCGTGGGCCTGCCGAGCCGCCCCGGCGCTTCCCGCGAACTGGCACTGCATGCGATGCGCGGCATGATCTATGCGCCGGTCTTCCTGAGCTTCGGCTGGCTCGCCTGGAACGGCGTCGCAGGCTGGATCTTCGCCGCCATCCTGGCGGCCGAGCTCGTCATCACCATGGCCGATTTCATCGAAGAGGACCGTGCGCGCAAGCTCTCGCCGCTGGAGCGGGTGACCCATGCCATCCTGACCCTGAATTACGGCGCCTTCCTCGCCTTGGCGGCGCCGAGCCTGCTGCAGGCGCTGGCCGAGCCGACCGGTGTCGCGCTGGTCGATCGCGGCGGGTTCGGCTGGCTTATGGCGGTCTATGCGCTGGGTTCATTCGGCTTCGGCCTGCGCGAGGCGATCGCGGCCATTCGGATGAAGCGGGACGCCGCGGCTGCGCGGACCGTCGTGCCCGCACCCGCGCCTTCCGGCCGGAGCGTCCTCATCACCGGCGGCAGCGGCTTCATCGGCCGCGCGGTGGCCCGGCGGCTGCAGGAGCGCGGCGACCGGGTGATCGTGCTCAGTCGCGATCCCGAGCGGGCGCGGCGGAAGCTCGGCGGTACCGTTGAGGTCGTGGGTGCGCTCGAGGAGATCGCGGAAGACGTGCCGCTGCAGGGCGTGGTCAACCTCGCGGGCGCGCCGATCTTCGGCAAGCCCTGGACCAAGACCCGCAAGCGCGATCTGGCGGCGAGCCGGATCGGCACCACCCGCGACCTGGTGGACTGGTTGCTGGCGCGGAAGCACCGGCCGGAAGCGCTGATCAGCGCCTCGGCGATCGGCTGGTACGGTGCTTCCGGTGACGAGAGGCTCGGCGAGGCCGCGCCCGCGGGCCAGGATTTTCCGGCCGCGCTCTGCAACGCCTGGGAACGCGAGGCGATGCGCGCCGCGGCGGCGGGGATCCGCGTCTGCCGCCTGCGCCTCGGCCTGGTGCTCGGCCGCGACGGCGGCATGCTCAAGGGGCTGTTGCCTTCCTACCGCGTGGGCCTGGGCGGCGTCATCGGCGGCGGCCGGCAATGGGTTTCCTGGATCCATATCGAGGATGCCGTGGAGATGACCGTGCGGGCGCTCCAGGACCCTCTGTTCGCTGGCCCCTTCAATGCGACCGCGCCGCATCCGGTGCGGCAGGCCGAATTCGCCAAGACCCTCGGCCAGATCCTGCACCGCCCGGTCTGGCTGCGCATCCCGGCCTGGCCGCTGCGAGCCGGCCTCGGCGAGATGGCGAGCCTGCTGACCGAGGGCCAGCGCATCGCGCCGGTGCGCGCCCTCGATATCGGCTTCGCCTTTCGCTGCCATGAGATCGAGCCCGCCTTGCGCGACCTGCTGCCCCACCGGCAAGAACCCGCCGGCCGCGGCGCGATGCGCCTGCACGGCAATCTGTTGAGCTGACCCCCGCACCCTGATCCGGATGAACACCATCATGACCGCCACGATAACCGCCGCGATGGCCATCGCCCCGCAACCCCTGCTGCGCCGCGCCATGGGACGCCTGTTCAACCGCCTGCCGGGTCCGGTGAAGGAGCAGCACGGCGCCATCGACATCCTGCTGACCACCGGCCGCTGCGATATCGATCGCGGCCGCGCCTTGAGCGCGCGGCTGATCGGCTGGCTGTTCGGCTTCCCGCCCGCCGGACGTGAC
>DASYDA010000396.1:0-3796 GCA_036499865.1 Dongiaceae bacterium
CCGCCGCTCAGCACCCCGGTCAGGGCATAGCGGCCGCTCATGTCCTTGCGCATGATCGGCCCTCCGGAATCGCCCTTGCATGGCCAGGCGTCGCCGGTCGGCACCAGGCCGACGTCTTGCGGCGTCTCGAAGCCGCTCGCCACGATGCCTGCCTTTCGCATGGTGCCCATCGAATTCCATTTTATCGGGTCGCTGCGCCCGAACCCAACGATGGTGAATTGCTCGCCGACCGTAAAGGAGAGGTCGCCATCGAGTGGGATCGCCGTGGTCTGGTAGTCGTGTGGCGGAAGGAAGAGGATCGCGAGATCGCCGGGGCTCAAAGTGTCTTTCTTAGGCGCGTAATCGGGATGGACCACGATCCTGCTGACGGCGAGCTTGTGCGTGCCCTTCATGCTGAAATCAAAGACGACCTCGACGGACTTGCTGTCCCTGACGCAATGCGCCGCCGTCAATACGATGCGATGCGTCAGCATCGTCCCGGTGCAATCGCCGGCCACCCCATCGTCATCCATCAGGCGAATGCCCACCACCGCATGCGCGAAGCTCTCATCTCCGGTCACCGCCTTGCCGTGGACGATGGCCCCGGCCGGCCTGGCGGAAAAAAGCAGGGCGGCGAGAAGGAGGGAGCCGAGCGCTTGCTTGAGAGTCATGAGAGGTATGGTGTGAGAGGAGAGGGCGCGAAGTTGTGAAGGCCGCATCTTAATTCAACCTGAAGCGCGACGCCATAGATCGAGATCGTGCCGCTGACGCCGGTCGGGGCGGGGCGGCGGTTTCAGCCCCGCTGGAACTTCCCGATCGCCCAATCGCGGGCTTGGTTAACGGCTTCGCCCTCGATGGCTTTCTCCAGATAGACCGTCAGCGCCGCGGGCGATCCTTCCGGGACAACACGGTAGACGTGAGTCCAGAGGCCGTAGCGCCGGTGGACCACGACATAGACCAGGCTGCGTTCGGCGATGCCGCGGCGGTTGCGATGCAGGCAATCCATGACGAAGGTCGCATCGTCTTCCGGACCGATGATCAACGAGAGGTCGGGGGCGAGATCGATGGTATCAGGCATAAAAAATCCCTCCTAAGTCACAGGAAGGCTGACGCAGCGGCTTGGTCCCGTTTGGTTGCCGGCCCGGCCACATCCCCCGATCTCGGGGCGCCACCTTGCGCGGGTCGCAGGTTGGCGTTGGGCGTCAGCCCAACTCTTGATGCTGGAGGGGTTATATTTTCGACCGGTTCCGGCGTCAAGCGCGAGCAAGATCCCGTTCAAGCGGAGCCTTGACGCGCCGCATCCGGTTGCCGGACTCTCGCGGCGGAGGTGAGATCATGGAGTACAAAGCACGCTGCCATTGCGGACGGGTGCGTTTCTCGTTCCGCAGTCCCGAGATCAAGACCGGCGTGAGGTGCGACTGCTCCCTCTGCGTCCGCCGGGCCGCGGTGCTGTCATCGGTCTACATTCCCGCCGCGGAATTCACGCCGCACCACGATGCGCGCGACCTCACCGTCTATCTCTGGAACGATAAGGTGCTGCGCAACACCTTCTGCAAGGCCTGCGGGATCTTCGTCTATATCGGCGACGGCGAGAACGCCAAGGACGGCTACCGCGTCAATCTCGGCTGCGTCGAAAGCCTCGACACGCTCGCCCTTGAGATCCGCATCATCGACGGCAAGTCGGTGCCGCTGGCCAGCGGACATTGAAGCGAGAGGGCATTGAGCCGTCATCGCGCCTGGCGGGCGCTCAGCCGTAAGCGAGGGCGAGGCCGGGCCGTTCCCATTCCATTTCCATCACCTGGCCCTTGCCGGCGAGAGTGATATAGGCGGTCTTCTGATCGACGCCGCCGAAGCAGATATTGGTGGTGACGATATCGCCGGTCGGGATCTGCTTCAGCAATTCGCCCGTGGGGCTGATGACCGAGATGCAGCCGCTCACCAGGGTCGCCACGCAGATATTGCCGTCGGCGTCCACCGCCAGGCTGTCGAAGCGCTGATAACCGCCGAGCCCGCAGACGATGCGCCCGCCATGCGGCGCGAAGCCGGGATGGCGCTTCGGCTTGCCGGGCGCTTCGAGGTCGAAGGCCCAGAGGCGCCCGGTCTCGGTTTCCGCCGCATAGACGGTCTTGCCGTCCGGCGAGAGGCCGACGCCGTTCGGCGTGATCATCGGATAGGCCACCTCGACGATCCGCGAGCCGTCGGCCAGCGCGTAATAGAGCCCGCCATTCATGCGGTAGCGCGGATAGACCTTGCCGTAATCGGTGAAATAGAAACCGCCTTGCGTGTCGAAGACGATGTCGTTCGGCCCGACCAGATTGTGCTCGCCGCAGCGCGCATAGAGCACGCGATGCGCCCCCGTATTCGGATCGACACGCTCGATCCACCCGCCGGCATAGCCTTCCGGCACGCCGGCCTTGGTCCGATTGAAGCCGTCGATCTTCTGGAACAGGAACCCGCCGTTGTTGCAGATGTAAAGCGCGTCATCCGGCCCCCAGGCCATCCCGTTCGGCCCGCCTTCGAGCTGCGCCACGATGCTGGTGCCGCGATCGGCGTGAACACGGGTGATGGTGCGCCGCTCGATTTCGACCAGCAGCAGGGATCCATCGCGGTCGATGACCGGACCTTCGGGGAATTGCAGATCGGAGGCGATGATTTTAGAGGAGGGCATGGGAGTCTCGATGGCACCGGTTCTTGATTTTCCGCACTAGAGCTGAGCTTCGATCGCCGTCTTATCTATAACCGACCACACTTGTACGATCTTTTCGTTGCGAAATTCATAGATCACGTTCTCGGCAAAGGAAACTCTCTTGCCGTTTAGGGAGAGGCCAAGGAACCTGCCCTTCGGCATACAATCGAAACCGATCCGGCTCGCGCTCGGAAAGGTCCGCTCCGTTCATGGCTATTTCATTGAAGCATCAAGCCGTGCCGCCGAAATCGACATCCTCGGTCTTCGCCGTCCCGGCCTTCCGACCCGGCGCCGTCTGGTAGGTCCAGTAGAGATTGGTATGCGCGATGACCTGGTCCGGCGGCGGCGCGCCCCACGCCGTCTGGTTTTCCGTCGTGTGGGCGTCGCTGACCAGCGTCACGTCATATCCCCGGACGAAGGCGCCGTGGATGGTCGAGCGGATGCATGCATCGGTCTGTGCGCCGACGACGACAAGGCTTCCGACCCCAAGCCCCGACAGCACGGTTTCGAGGTTGGTGTTCTCGAAGGAGTCGCCATAGGCCTTCTCGACGAGGGGCTCGGCGGTGCCCGGAGCAAGCTCCGGGACGATCCGCCAACCTTCGCTTCCCTTCCCATGATCCACTTCCGAGTCCTGGACCCAGACAACGGGAATCCGCTCCCGTCGCGCGCGCTCGACCAGACTGTCGATATTGGCGACGACCGCGTCGCGGGCATGCGCCTGCGCGACGACGCTGGTCTGCACGTCGATGACGAGGAGCGCGGTATTCGGCCGATCCTTGATCGTGGTCATGATTTTCCCTCCGCCAGACGAGGCTCCAAGCCCAGGCTGACTCCGCTCGGCGGGAACATCAAGCGGGACTTGAGCACAAATAAAAACCCCGGCTGCAACAGCAGCCGGGGTTTACGTTCGGTCCGGTCCCAGAATCTACAGCGTGGAACGCCTCTGGTTCATGGGATCATACCGATCAGGAACACCCGCTCGTCGAGCCACAGGTGGTGCACTTCATGCAGGTGCCGTTGCGGACCAAAGTGAAGTTGCCGCATTCGCCGCAGGAATCGCCTTCATAGCCTTTCACCCGCGCTTCGCGGATGCGGGCCAGGCGGTTCTCCACGGCTTTCACCACCGAGCCG
>DASYDA010000397.1:0-1768 GCA_036499865.1 Dongiaceae bacterium
CCGAGGCCTGTCCCGATCAGGGCGGCGTCATCGTGATGGCAACGCAATTCGTGCCCGGCCTCAGGCTCGGCGACCGCTTCTCCGGCCCCCGGCCGCGCCTCGCTCTCACGGTGCGCATCCAGGACAATGGCGCCGGCATTCCGGATCACATCCGCGAAGGCCTGTTCGACCCCTTCGTCACCGGCAAGGTGGGCGGAAAAGGATTGGGGCTGGCGCTCGCCGCCAAGATCATCGCCGAGCATGACGGCGTCATCGAGTTCGAAAGCCAGCCGCGGCGCACCGTCTTCGCGGTCTCGCTGCCGCTGGCGGATTCCGAATTCCACAATACCGACCCGCATGGGGCCGAACCGCAAGGGAGGGCGACGTCCTGATGCCAGCCACCATTCTGGTTGCCGACGACGACCGCGCCATCCGCGTGGTGCTTTCCCAGGCCCTGGGCCAGCTTGGCCACAATGTTCGCGCCGCGGCGGACGCCTCGACGCTCTGGCAATGGGTGCGCAACGGCGATGGCGATGTGGTGATCACCGATGTGGTGATGCCGGATGAGAACGCCCTCGACCTCATCCCGCGCATCAAGGATCATCGGCCGGATCTGCCGATCATCGTGATGAGCGCGCAGAACACCCTGGTGACGGCGATCCGCGCCACCGAGCGCGGCGCCTTCGAATACCTGCCGAAGCCCTTCGACCTGACCGTGCTGATGAACGCGGTCGAGCGCGCCTTGACCGAGGCGCGCGGCCCGGCCCGTCCTGAACAGAAAGCCGAGGCGCAGAACGGCGTGCCGCCGGAATCCCTGCCGCTGATCGGCCGCTCTCCGGCGATGCAGGAGATCTATCGCGTCGTCGCCCGCCTGGTGAATGCCGATATGACCGTGCTGATCCACGGCGAATCCGGCACCGGCAAGGAGCTGGTGGCGCGGGCACTCCACGATTTCGGGCGCCGCCGCGACAAGCCCTTCGTCGCCGTCAACATGGCGGCGATCCCGCGCGAACTGATCGAAAGCGAGCTCTTCGGCCATGAGAGGGGCGCCTTCACCGGCGCGGTCAATCGCGGCGTCGGCCGTTTCGAGCAGGCCGCCGGCGGCACGCTCTTCCTCGACGAGATCGGCGACATGCCGCTCGAGGCCCAGACGCGGCTCCTGCGCGTGCTGCAATCCGGGGAATTCTCTCCGGTCGGCGGACGCCAAGCGATCCGCGCCGATGTCAGGATCATCGCGGCGACCCATCGCGATCTCCGCCAGATGATCCAGCAGGGCGCCTTCCGCGAGGATCTGTTCTACCGGCTGAACGTGGTGCCGGTCCGCCTGCCGCCCTTGCGGCAGCGTCCCGAGGACATTCCGGACCTGGCGCGGCATTTCCTCACTCTCGCGCAGCGCGACGGCCTCTCCGCCAAGACCCTGGACGGCTCCGCGATCGAGCGGCTGAAGAGTTATTCCTGGCCCGGAAATGTCCGCGAGCTCGAGAACCTGATGCGCCGCATCGCCGTGCTCTACAGCGAATCCGTGATCGATCGCCGCATCGTGGCCGCGGCCATGGTCGAGCAGGAACCGGCCGCCCTCCCGCCGTACGGCAATGGTCCGCGCGGCAATGGCTCGGAGGAGACCCTGTCGCAATCGGTCGAACGCCATCTCAACGGCTATTTCCAGGCGCATCCCCACGGTCTGCCGGCGAGCGGTCTCTATGACCGCATCCTGCGCGAGATCGAACGCCCGCTGCTGTCGCTCTCGCTGCAGGCGACCCGGGGCAATCAGATCCGGGCGGCGGAATTG
>DASYDA010000398.1:0-1500 GCA_036499865.1 Dongiaceae bacterium
CCTTGGGCCAATTCCAGCTCGCAATACTACAACCAGACGCTCGACAGCCTGGCGCGGCATTACAAGTTCAGCCTGGGGGTGATGTGGAAGGATCTGCCGAAACGGTATCAGGACATCATCCTGTTCGGCTCCGGCGATGAATCCGTGACCCTCACCTTCGACGACGGTACGCGCAGCTATAAGACCAACAAGCCCTTCGAGGGCGTCATCACCAATATGACCCGGCGGTTCCGCGAGACCGATTCCTCCTGGGTGCGCGAAGATCTCGGCCGCTATCAGGCGAGCAGCCCCTGCGATGCCTGCAACGGCCGGCGGCTGAAGCCGGAAGCCCTCGCCGTCAAGATCGACATGCTGGACATCTCCCAGGTGACCGATTTCTCCATCGCCGCGGCGGCGGAGTGGTTCGGCGGGCTGAGCAAGAAGCTCACGGCCAAGCAGCAGGATATCGCCTATCGGATATTGAAGGAGATCAACGAGCGGCTGGGCTTCCTGAACAGCGTCGGGCTGGAATATCTGACGCTGAGCCGCGCTTCCGCGACACTCTCCGGCGGCGAGAGCCAGCGCATCCGCCTCGCCTCGCAGATCGGCTCCGGTTTGACCGGCGTGCTTTATGTGCTGGACGAGCCTTCGATCGGGCTGCATCAGCGCGACAACGACCGCCTGCTGGGCACGCTGAAGCGGCTCCGCGATCTCGGCAATTCCGTGCTGGTGGTGGAGCATGACGAGGATGCGATCCGGAATGCGGATTACCTGATCGACATGGGGCCAGCCGCCGGCATCCATGGCGGCCAGGTGGTCGCCAAGGGCACGCCGAAAGAGGTGATGGCCGGCAACAGCCTGACCGCGCAATACCTCAACGGCACACGCACGATCCCGGTGCCGGATGAGCGGCGCAAGGGTCTCGGCAAGGATATGAAGATCCGCATCGTCGGCGCCAAGGCGAACAATTTGAAGAACGTCACGGTGGATATTCCGCTGGGCGTGCTGACCTGCGTCACCGGCGTTTCCGGCGGCGGCAAGTCCACGCTGATCATCGAGACGCTCTACAACGCGGTGGCCAAGCGGCTGCATGACGCGCGCACCCATCCCGGCGCGCATGAGCGGATCGACGGGCTGGAATATCTCGACAAGGTCATCGACATCGACCAGTCGCCGATCGGCCGCACGCCGCGCTCCAACCCGGCCACCTATACGGGGGCTTTTACGCCCATTCGGGACTGGTTCGCCGGATTGCCGGAGGCACAGGCGCGCGGCTACAAGCCGGGCCGCTTCTCCTTCAACGTGAAAGGCGGACGCTGCGAGGCCTGCGAGGGCGACGGCGTCATCAAGATCGAGATGCACTTCCTGCCCGACGTCTACGTGCAATGCGACCAGTGCAAGGGCAAGCGCTACAACCGCGAGACCCTGGAAATCCATTTCAAGGGCAAGTCGATCGCCGACGTGCTCGACATGACGGTCGAGGAAGGCGTCGAGTTCTTCAAGGCGGTGCCCAGCATCCGC
>DASYDA010000399.1:0-9931 GCA_036499865.1 Dongiaceae bacterium
ACATAGATGCAATAGAGCTTCTTCGATTCGTCGCTGCCCGCGTTGATCCCCTTCTGATTGAGGATCGTGTCGATGATGATGGCGGTCTTGCCGGTCTGGCGATCGCCGATGATCAGCTCGCGCTGGCCGCGTCCGATCGGCACCAGGCTGTCGATCGCCTTCAGGCCGGTCTGCATCGGCTCATGCACCGACTTTCTCGGGATGATGCCGGGCGCCTTCACTTCGACGCGGCGACGTTCGGTGGACTGGATCGGACCCTTGCCGTCGATCGGATTGCCGAGACCATCGACCACGCGGCCGAGCAGGCCACGTCCGACCGGCACGTCCACGATGGCGCCGGTGCGCTTCACCGTATCGCCTTCCTTGATGGTGCGGTCGTCACCGAAGATCACGACGCCGACATTGTCGCTCTCGAGGTTGAGCGCCATGCCGCGGATCCCGCCGGGGAATTCCACCATTTCACCGGCCTGCACCTTATCGAGACCGTGCACGCGGGCGACACCGTCGCCGACGGAGAGCACCTGGCCGACTTCGGTGACGTCAGCCTCGTTGCCGAAATTCTCGATCTGCTGCTTGAGAATTGCCGAAATTTCGGCGGCGCGGATTTCCATCATCCAACCCCTTTCATGGCGAGCTGCAGCTTCTGCAGCTTGGTCTTAAGCGAAGAATCAATCATGCGGCTGCCAACCTGGACCACCAGCCCGCCCAGCAGACTGGGATCGACCTTGACGTCGATCGAGACCTTGGAGCCGACGGCCTTCTTGATGGCCTCGGCGACGGCAGCCTGCTGTTCCGCGGTGAGCGAACGCGCGGCGGTGACTTGCGCCGTGGTCTCGCCGCGCCGGTCGGCCAGCAACTTTAAAAAGGCCCGGATCATGGCCGGAAGCGTGAACAGCCGGCGGTTCTGCGCCACCAGCCCGGAGAATTTCTGGGTGAGTTCGCTGAAACCCGCCGCCTTCACGATGGCGGAAAGCGCCTTCACCTGCTCCTCCCGGCCCAAGACCGGGGAATTCATCATGCGGCGGAGATCCGCCGACTCGTCGATCATCTTCTGCAGCGCGGTCAGATCGCCCTCCACCGCGTCCAGTGTCTTCTTGGAATCCGCCAAATCGAACAGCGCCGCCGCGTAACGCGTCGCCAGCCCGCCTTGTTCTGTTGCCTGGGCCGCCACCAAATGCTCCCGGTTCCGATCTGATTCGTCTATCGCCGGCCTTGTGCCTGGCAGCATCCGCAAAAGCCGCGGATTTGCTGCTTAGACTTGGCCATATTCATGCCTCCCGTCCCGGCGCCCCGCCGTGACAGGCGCGCGGTGTGTAACATAACGATCTGGGCTAATCAACCGCGCGGCGTGGGTTCATTTGGCGCACTGCCGCAATTGCGCTAATGGCTTGATCCTTCATAGAAAACTGTAAGGATCGATATCGATCTGCAAACGCAGATCACCGGACCATTTCAGCCCTCTCAGCCAGGCGCGGATCAGCGGCTGGGGTGCCACATCGCGGCGACATTTCAGCAGGAAGCGCCGGCGATGCCGGCCGCGCAGCATGGCGAGCGCCGCCGGGGCCGGGCCGAGGACTGAAACTCCTTCCGCCCGGGGTGCGGCGGCGGCCATCATCCGCACTTGGCTTTCAACCGCGGCCTCATCCCGGCCCGAGACGATGAGCGCCGCCAGCCGGCCGAAGGGTGGCATGCCGGCCTGCCGCCGATCCTCTTCTTCGAGCTCCAGGAGCCGCGCCTGGTCATGGTCGCGCAGCGCCTCCATGACCGGCCGGCCAGGATCGTAGCTTTGGATCAGAACCCGGCCTGGGCGCTCGGCCCGCCCGGCCCGGCCCGCCACCTGATGCAGAAGCTGATAGGTCCGCTCCGCCGCCCGAAGGTCGCCGCCGGAGAGGCCGAGATCGGCATCCACCACACCCACCAGTGTCAGATGCGGAAAATGATGGCCCTTGGCGATGATCTGGGTGCCGATGATGAGATCGACCTCGCGATCCGTCACCATGCGGATGAATTCCGTGGTCTTCTTCGGACCGCCCACCGTGTCGCTGGTGATGATCATGCGCCGCGTGTCGGGAAACAGCGCGGCGGCTTCCTCGGCGAGGCGTTCGACACCGGGACCGCAGGCGGCGAAGCTGCCGGTCTTGCTGCAAGCGGGGCAGGCTTGCGGCATTGTGCTCTGGAAGCCGCAATGATGGCATTGCAGCCGCGCCGAGTAACGGTGCTCGACCAGCCAGGCGGTGCAGCTCGGACATTGCAGGCGATGTCCGCATTCGCGGCAAAGCGTCAACGGCGCATAGCCGCGCCGGTTGAGGAACAGCAAGGCCTGTCCCTGATCGGCCAAGGTTTCCCTCACCGCTTTGATCAGGCTGGGTGAAAGCCATTGCTGGCGCTCCGGACGATCCAGCCTGAGATCGATCAGGCTCACCGCGGGAAGCGAAGCGGCGCCATGACGTTCCGGCAGAAGCAGAATCCGATAGCGCCCCTGCGCCACATTGACGATGGATTCCAAAGACGGCGTCGCCGAGGCGAGCACGACGGGAATTTTCGCGAGATGCCCGCGCACCACCGCCATGTCCCGCGCCTGATAGATGACGCCGTCTTCCTGCTTGAAGGCGGATTCGTGCTCCTCATCGACGATGATGAGGCCGAGGTCGCGATAGGGCAGGAAGAGCGCCGAGCGCGCGCCCACCACCACCTTCGCCTCGCCCCCGAGCACCGCGCGCCAGGTGAGGCGTCGTTCGGTCTGCGTCAGCTCCGAATGCCATTGCGCCGGCGCCGCGCCGAAACGGTCGGCGAAGCGATTGAGCCATTGGGCGCCGAGCGCGATTTCCGGCAACAGGACGAGCGCCTGCCTGCCCGCGCGCAGACAGGCGGCGATCGCTTCGAAATAGACCTCCGTCTTGCCGGAGCCGGTGACGCCGTTCAGAAGAGTCACGCCGGGCTCAAGAGGGGCCAGCGCCTCGACCGCGTTTCGCTGCGCCTCGGAGAGAGTCGGGCCTTTTCGCTCCGAATCCGGCCGGCCGAATGGGTGCGGTGGTGCCAATCCGACGGCATGCAGCGAACCGAGACGCGCCATCTCGCTGATGACACCGGGGCTGCAGCTTGCCGCGCGCGCGAGATCGCCGGTCGCAAGCGGCGGGCCATTCTCCAACGCCGCGAAGACTCTCGCGCGCGCTTCGGTGAGTTTACCTTTTGACCTGTCACCAATATGCCACGCTTTCAACGCGCGTTCCGGTTCCAAGGCCTCCGGTATACTCATCGCCATGCGCAGCACCGCGCCGATCGGCGCCATGCAATAGCCGGCAACCCAGTCGATGAAACGCCGGGAAACCTCCGGCATCGGGGGAAGGCCGAGCTTCGCTTCGATCGGCTTCAGCTTCGCCGGATCGAAGTCGTCGCTGCCTTCGCCCCACACAACGCCGTTAACCGTGCGCCGGCCCAGCGGCACCGAGACGAAGTCACCGGGTGACACTGTGATATCGTCGGGAACCGCGTAGTCATAAGCGGTGAACAGCGCCAGCGGAATGAGGACGCGCACGCGCGGGCGTGGTATCGGGCAACCTTGTATCGAACTGGCGGTTTCAGAAAGCATCGTCTAGAATCTTCACCGATTCGCGTGCGGCGGCAAGCTGCACTGGGGACCCGGCCCACCTCGCAGAACAGAGAGACGGATGAAATTCTTCATCGACACCGCCGATATCAATGAGATCAAGGAACTGGCAGCGACCGGTCTGGTGGACGGCGTCACCACGAACCCGTCGCTGATCGCAAAATCCGGCGGCAAGTTTCTCGATGTCGTGAAGCAGATCTGCAAGGTCGTACCCGGGCCGGTCAGCGCCGAAGTCACCGCCACCGATTACAAGACCATGCTCTCCGAAGGCAAGAAGCTCGCGAAGCTGGCGAAGAATGTCTGTGTGAAAGTGCCTCTGACCGTCGACGGATTGAAGACCTGCAAGGCGCTCGCCGACGAAGACATCAAAGTGAATGTGACGCTCTGCTTTTCGGCGGCGCAGGCGCTGCTTGCCGCCAAGGCCGGCGCTACCTATATCTCGCCCTTCGTGGGCCGGTTGGACGATATCGGCAGCGATGGCATGGCATTGATTGCCGATATCGTACAGATCTATGGGAACTATGAAGAGCTCAAGACCGAAGTGCTGGTGGCCTCGGTGCGGCATCCGATCCATGTGATCACGGCTGCGAAACTCGGCGCCCATGTGGCGACGCTGCCGCCCGCCGTGCTGAAGCAGATGTTCAATCATCCGCTGACCGATAAGGGTCTTGCCGCCTTCCTGGCGGATTGGGCCAAGACCGGCCAATCGATCTTGTAGGGCGATCTTGTAGGGCGATCTTGTAGGGCGATTTTGTAGGGCGTGAAGGGAAAGCGGAACATGGCGGATCGCGCTCCGGAAACCGGCGGCAAGACGGGCAGCACCAGCGCCACGGCGGCGCAGGTGGTGGCCTATCTGCGGCGCCATCCGGATTTCCTCGCGCGCCATCCCGAGCTTCTCGATTTGCAGCTTTCGCCGGGCCGCCACGGCACCGCAGGCAAGGGCGTCGTCGATCTGCAGCAGTTCATGGTCGAACGCCTGCGCGGCGAGATCAACAAGCTGCGCAATGACCAGGATGAGATCCTCGCCAATACCCGCGACAATCTCGGCACCCAGGAGCGCATCCACAAAGCGGTGGTGGAATTGCTGGAAGCGGAGAGCTTCGAGCAATTCATCGACATCATCACCGGCGATCTCGGCTTGCTGCTGGAGGTCGATGTGGTCAGTCTCTGCGTCGAGCTGAGCGACCACACCGCGAAGCGTCCGCGCCATGAAGGCATCCAGTTCCTGCCGCGCGGTGCGGTCGACCGGCTGATTGGCGGCAAGGACCGGCATGTGCTGCTGCGTGATGAATCCGTGGGCGAGCCCGAGATCTTCGGCCCCGGCGCCGAGCTCGTGCGTTCCGACGCGCTGCTGCGTCTGACGATCAGCTCCCACGCGCCGGCCGGGCTCATCGCCTTCGGCGCGCGGCATCCCGGCTATTTCCATGCCGGCCAGGGCACCGAGCTCATGAGCTTCCTCGGCCGGGTGATCGAATTCGGCATCCGCACATGGCTGGATCTCCCGAAGCCCTAGATATCGGTGGGGACATCGCCGAAGAGGCGGAGCGCGATCTCCGTTTCTCGGCCCGCCCCGATCTTGCGCAAGCTGTCGAACAATGGCTTTCCTGGCTCGCCCATGAACGCCGCGGCTCCGCGCATACCGTCGATGGCTATGCCCGCGATCTCAAGGATCTGCTGCGGTTTCTGGAGTTGCATCGCGGGGAGACGCCGAGCCTCGCCGATTTCAGCGCCGGCGATCGCGGCGATTTCCGAAGCTGGATGGCGGATCGTTCGAGCCGGGGCATCGGAGCCGCTTCGACGGCACGGGCCCTGAGCGCCGTCAAGAATTTCACCCGTTTCATCGCCAAGCGCGGTTTGGGCCGGAACACGGCATTGGCTTCGATCCGAAACCCGAAACTGCCGCGCGCGGTGCCGAAGCCCCTGAACGCGGTCGAGGCGGAAGATGCCTTGGAAGCCGTGGCCGGTCTCCACGAGGAGGATTGGCTGGGACGCCGCGATCTCGCGATCCTGACCCTGCTCTATGGCTGCGGCTTGCGCATTTCCGAGGCACTCGGCCTCAACCGCCGCGATGCGCCCAAGACCGACAAGACCACATCGCTGCGCATTCTCGGCAAGGGCGGCAAGACACGCGTCGTTCCGGTCCTGCCCGTGGTCGCCGAAGCGATCGAGGATTATCTCCGCGCCTGCCCGATCCCCTGCGAGCCCGATGGCCCATTGTTCCTCGGTGCCAAGGGCAAGAGATTGAGCCCGCGCCTGGTGCAGCTGACGATGCAGAAGCTCCGCCTGCAGCTCGGCCTTCCCGAAACCGCGACGCCGCATGCCTTGCGGCATTCCTTCGCGACCCATCTCCTGGCCGGCGGCGGCGATCTTCGCGCCATCCAGGAACTGCTCGGCCACAGCTCGCTCTCGACGACCCAGCGCTATACCGAAGTCGATGCCGCGCAATTGCTCAACGTCTACAACGCGGCGCATCCGCGAGCGCAGCGATGACCGTCTCCCTTCGCCCGATTATCCGCGAAGATGCAGAGAATGTCGTCGGCATGTCGCATGAATTCGGCGCCTATCTGAAGTCGCTGGGCGATTCCTGGGAGCCCAACTTCACCATCGAGCGCTATCTCGAAGACGGCTTCGGTACGAATCCGGCTTTCACCGGGGCGATCGCCGAGGAAGGCGGACAGCCACTCGGCTATCTGCTGCATGCGCCGAATTACGATGTCGATCTCGCTTGCCGCGTCGTCTTCATCATCGATCTCTGGGTGCGGCCCTGGACACGGCGTCTCGGCGTCGGACGCAAGTTGATGGACGCGGCGGCGGACGCGGCACGGGAACAGAAGGCGGGCTATCTGCTCTGGACCGTCTACAAGCCCAACACGATCGCCCGACAATTCTATGACGGCATCGGCGGCAAGCCGGTCGAGGATCTCGACCGGATGATGCTGAAAGTCTAGGGCGCGGAAAGCATGCGCCGGGCCTCCAAGTCACGGCGACAAGGCACCTTATGGTTGATCGGCCACAGGGGTTTAGCGATGCCCACTGATCGCTTGTCTCCCCATTACGTCGGTGCGTATTCTCGTTGCGGCACGGGTTTTGGAGATGCTTGATCCGGGGCCTCACCGTCAATTTGAATGCAATGCGGGATTTCCAATGCCAGCGTAAGAACTGTGGCGGGACAATCACATGAACGAGCGCAGATGAACGAGCAGGTGTCGGCAGCCTCACCAACGGCAGCACCGCGCGTCGAAACTCCTTCACCGGCCGTACCCCCGATACCTGTACCTCCGACACCTGCACCTCTTCCAACCGAACGTCCGCCAAAACGACCTTTTTGGATTGCCGCTTACACCGCGATCGGCATCCGGGTTTTCATCCTGCTGCTTGCCGGCGGGCTCGTCATCATGGTGGCCCGCGACTGGAACCGATGGATCGGCTCCACCGTGCTGCAAACGACCGACGATGCCTATCTCAAAGCGGATACGACGCCGCTCGCCGCCAAGGTTGCGGGCTATGTCCGGCGAGTGACCGTTCAGGACTTCCAGAGGGTTAAGGCCGGCGATCTTTTGGTGGAGATTGTCGATGACGATTATCGCGCCCAGCTCGCGCAGGCGGAGGCGAATGTTGACGCGGCCCAAGCGGCGATCGCCATCATCGAACAGCAAAAGGTCTTGCAACAGGCCTTGATCAAGCAAGCCAGCGCGACAATCGAAGCCAATGAAGCAGACCTGACGCGCTATCATCTCGAGGTCGCCCGTCAGAAGCTGCTGATCACCACCGGTCTCGCCGGCACGCGACAGCTGATCGAACAGGCGGTCGACAATGAGCAGCATGCGGCGGCCCTGTTGACGCTCAGCAAGGCGCAGCTTGAGCAACAGCAGCAGCAACTGGATGTTCTGGACAGCCAGATAAAGCAGGGGTTGGCGGCGGTAGAAGCCCAGCAGGCTGCTCGCAATCTGGCCAAAATCAATCTCGGCTATACCAGGATCACCGCACCAAGCGACGGCATGGTCGGCCAACGCGGCGTGCAGGCCGGCCAGTATGTCAGCGTGGGGACCCAAGTGGTCGCGGTGGTGCCGCTGCCAAACGTCTGGATCGTCGCCAATTACAAGGAGACGCAGATGACGCGGGTGCGGATCGGCCAGCCGGCGCTGATAACGGTGGACGCCTTTCCCGGACACGTGCTGCATGGTCATGTCGAGAGCTGGTCTCCGGCATCGGGCGCAGATTTCGCCCTGTTGCCGCCCGACAACGCCACGGGGAACTTCACCAAGGTGGTGCAACGCATTCCCGTCAAAATCGTGCTGGATCCAGGATCGGCGATTGCCGACCTGCTGCGCCCCGGCATGTCGGTCATCGCCACCGTGGATACGAGTTCGTTGCCGCCTCAAACGGGTGGCTCGGGAGGGTAGCGACCGGCATGAACTGCAGATGGGCATGAACTGCAGATGGGCATGAGCTCCGGCAAAAGCCCGACTTGGAGCTGGTCGGCGCATTTCCACCGACGTAACGCCGGCGCCCTCTGCGACGCCGCCGATCGTCAAGCCCAGTTGCCGCCAGCCATTACCACGCGGCCCTTCGTCGGTGTTTTAGCGGTCTTGCTCGGAACCGTTATATCGACACTCGACAGCCGCATCACCAGCTTCGGTCTGGCCGACGTGCGCGGCGCTGTCCATGCCGGCTTCGACGAGGGCGCCTGGATCACGACGGCGTTCACCGTCGGACAGATGTTGATCGGCCCGGTATCGGCTTGGCTCGGCATGGTGTTCGGCCCGCGCCGCGTGTTGATGATCTCCGGTACCATCTTCGCATTGTCCAATCTGATGTTGCCGTTTTCCCCGGATATCCGGTTCGTGCTCGCCTTCTCGGCGATCAGCGGCCTCGCCTCGGGCACGTTCATTCCGTTGACCATCAGCTTTGTGGTGCAAAACCTTCCGGCTCGGCTGGTCATCTACGGGGTTGCGGCTTATTCGATGAACTTGGAGCTATCGCTCAATATTGCAGCCTCTATCGAAGGCTGGTTTACCGACAATTGGAGCTGGAAATGGATCTTCTGGGACACCGCACTGTTGATGCCCCTCATGCTGGTCTGCATCCATTTCGGCATGCCGCGCCAGCCGGTCAATCGTGCCCTGCTCAAGACAGCGGATTGGTCGGGAATCCTCCATGCCTCGCTGGGCTTGAGCCTGCTCTATGCGGCGCTCGATCAGGGCAATCGCCCGGACTGGCTGAATTCCGGCTTGATCTTGGGGTTGCTGCTGGGTGGCGCCCTGCTGATAACGGCGTTCATTCTGCACGAACTCACTTACGAGCGGCCTTGGATAAATCTTCGTTTCGCGGTCAGCGGCAATATTCCATTTCTGTTCCTATTGGTCGCATTTTTTCGCCTGGTCATCCTCTCCACGGCCATTCTCATCCCGCAATACCTGACGACCGTACAGGACTATCGCGCGATGGAGATCGGCGGCGTTCTGCTGTGGATCGCATTGCCGCAGTTCATTTTGGCCCCGATCGTCGCGACCATCCTGCGTTTCGTGGATCCGCGGATCACCTTGGCATTCGGTTTCGCGCTGATCGGTGGTGCCTGCCTGATGGCGGCGCAACTGACGACCAACTGGAGCGGCGATGATTTTCTGCCATCGCAGATCCTGCAGGCCGTGGGACAGTCGTTCGGGCTCACCTCGCTGGTATGGTTCTTCCTGAAGCATTTGCAGCCGACGGAAGCATTGACATTCGGTGTGGTCCTGCAAACCGGAAGGCTGTTCGGTGCCGAACTCGGCACAGCATTTATCCAGACCTTCGTGCGCGTGCGTGAGCAGGTATCCTCGAACCTGATTGGGCTTCATGTGGCTTCCGGCGCGCTCAACACCGACCAGCGGCTGCAGATCTATGCGCATGCGCTCAGCCCAAGATCGACCGGGCCAGCCGAGGCGAGCGAGCGAGCGATAGCCCTGCTCGCCCGGGCGGTCCAGGTCCAGGCCAACGTTCTCGCTTATAACGACAGTTTCCTGGCCGTCGGCATCGCCGTCATTTGCGTGCTGTTGCTGATGCTGCTGCTTCGAACGCCGGCGCCGCAGCCGTTCTTGATCGGCGCGCCACCGCGGAAGTCACCGGACGCGATATGAGGTCGTAAAGCCGGTTCCAGGAGACGACCTTCTCCGCCACAGATCGCCCTAACCGCCGAATTCCTTTAGCAGCCATGTCTCGAAAGCATCCACCAGTGGATTGGCGGCGGAATTCTGCGTGCGGCCGAGGAAATAGCCGCGGGTGGAGCGGGCGATGAATTCGTGGGCGCGGCGCAATTGACCGGTCTCGATCAGGGGATCGATCGAG
>DASYDA010000400.1:0-2910 GCA_036499865.1 Dongiaceae bacterium
CCCCGCGGCGAGACCGCCGAGCCGAATGATGCCGATCGCGCGGCGACCAAGCAGATCGCCTTCACCATCGCGGTGATCGCGCTCGGCGCCAAAATGGCGAAGGCGGACGGCCAGGTCGTCCGTTCGGAAGTGGCGGCCTTCAAGCAGGTCTTCCAGGTGCCCCAGGACGAGACCGCCAATGTCGCGCGGTTTTTCGACCTGGCGAAGCGCGATGCGCGCGGCTTCGAACCCTATGCCCAGCAGATCGCCCGCATGTTCCGGAAAAACCATCCGGTTCTCGAGGAATTGCTGGACGGCCTGTTCCATATCGCCCGTGCCGACGGGCGGGTCCAGGATGCGGAACTCGCTTATCTTGCCGAGGTCGCCCGCCTCTTCGGTTTCAGCGAGGCCCAGTTCGCGCGCATCCGCGAGGCCAATCTCGGGCCGGACGAGGCCGATCCCTATACCGTTCTCGGCGTCCGCCGCGATATGAGCAATGACGAGATCCGCGCCGCCTGGCGCAAGCTGGCGCGCGACAACCACCCCGACCGCCTGATCGCCCAGGGCCTGCCGGAGGAATTCGTGGCACTTGCCAACCAGAAACTGGCGACCATCAACGCCGCTTATGACAAGGTCGCCAAGGAACGCGGCATTTCGTGACACGCTCAGGCTGATCGGATAACCCTCCCCAAATGACCGCATCCCCTCCGCAGCTCGCTTTGCGCGACGCCGCTATCACGTTCGGCGGCAAGCCATTGTTTTCCGGAATCTCGCTCGGCCTCGGCCGCGGCGAACGCGTCTGCTTGGTCGGCGCCAATGGCAGCGGCAAATCCACCATCCTGAAGGCGCTGGCGGGTGAGATGGATCTCGATACCGGCGAACGCTTCCGCCAGCCCGGTATTCGTATTGGCTATCTGCCGCAGAGTCCGGATCTCTCCCGCGGCGGTTCCGTCGCCGACTACGTCGCGGCGGGCCTCATCGATGCCGATCCTGCTGACTATCGCGTGCAGCGTGCGCTCGACCATCTCAGCCTTGACGGCGCGCGGGATGTGGCGACCTTGTCCGGCGGCGAGGGGCGTCGTGCGGCTCTGGCGCGGGTCCTGGCCGGCGAGCCCGATCTCATGCTGCTGGACGAGCCCACCAACCATCTCGATCTCCCCACCATCGAATGGCTGGAGCAGGAGCTGCTGGACTATCCGGGCGGCGTCCTGATGATCAGCCATGACCGCACTTTCTTGAATCGCCTGACCCAGCGCCTGCTCTGGCTGGATCGCGGCCGCCTCTTCGAGATGGAGGGCGGGTTCGCCGATTTTGAGGACTGGTCTCAGCGCATCATCGACCAGGAAAGCGCCGAAGCCTATCGCCTGAAGAAGCGCCTCGAGCAGGAGGAATACTGGCTGCAGCGCGGCGTCACTGCGCGGCGTTCGCGCAACGAAGGCCGGCGGCGCAATCTTTTCGCGCTCCGCCAGCAGCGCCGTGACAGTTTGAAGGCGCAGGGTGTTTCCAAGCTTGCGCTCGGCGAAGCCGAGGGCGGCGGCCGGCTGGTGATCGAGGCACGCGACATCTCGAAATCCTTCACCCGCCCGGATGGCAGTATCCTCCCCGTCGTGAAGAACTTCTCCACCCGCATCCTGCGCGGCGACCGGGTCGGCCTGATCGGTCCCAACGGCGCCGGCAAGACCACGCTGCTGAAGATCCTGACCGGCCAGGAAGAGTCGGATTCCGGCAGCGTGCGGCTGGGTATCGGGCTGAAGCCGATCTATCTCGACCAGCGGCGCGTCAGCTTCGACCTCGATGCGACCTTGTGGAAGACCTTGGCGCCCGGCGGCGGCGATTCCATCATGGTGAACGGCCAGCAGAAGCATGTGGTCGGCTATCTGCGCGACTTCCTGTTCGACGAGAAGCAGGCGGTGATGCCGGTGCGCGCGCTGTCCGGCGGCGAACGGGCGCGCCTCCTGCTGGCAAAGCTCTTCGCCCAGCCCTCCAATCTGGTGGTGCTGGACGAGCCCACCAACGATCTCGACATGGATACACTCGACCTCCTGCAGGAGGTGCTCGGGGAATACGACGGCACCGTGCTGATCGTCAGCCATGACCGCGACTTCCTCGATCGCCTCACCACCAGCGTCATCGCCGTGGAAGGCGAGGGCAGGGTCGCGGAATATCCCGGCGGCTACAGCGATTACCTGATCCAGCGTCCCACACGCGCCGAGCCGCGCCTGGAGAAGAAAACACCCCAGCCACGCATCCGCGAGGAAGTGAAGCCGCGCCCCTTGCTCAGCGGCAAGGAGCAGAAGGAGCTCTCCGACCTGCCGGGCAAGATCGCGACCCTCGAAAAGGAGATCGCGACCATCGAGGACGCCTTGCACGATCCGGATTTCTATGCCCGCGACGCCGCCAAATTCCAGAAGGCGAGCGACCTCCTGGCCGCCAAGAAACAGGCGCTGGAAGCCGCCGAGCACCGCTGGCTGGAACTGGACGAAAAACAATCCGCGGCCTCATGACGCATTTCCGGGAACCTGCTAGCCTCACGCCATGAAAATCACCCGCATCCGCCTCTACCGCCAGTTTCAGCCGTTCCGCGACGGCACCTATACCTGCTCGGGCAACCGCAGCGCCGAAGGCTTCGATTCCGCCATCGTCGCTCTCGACACCGATCGGGGCCTGACCGGCTGGGGCGAGATGGCGCCCCTGGGCAGCTTCTATTCCGAGGCCTTCAGTGCCGGCACCCGGGAGGGCATCATCGAATTGGCGCCGGCTCTGATCGGCCAGGATCCGCGCCAGAGCGAGCGGATCGCGACGCGGCTCGACCTTCTCATGATGGGCCAGCCCTATATCAAGGCCGCGCTCGACATGGCCTGCTGGGACCTGAAGGCCCGTGCCGCCGACCAGCCGCTTTGCGAGGCGCTGGGCGGCCGCTTCGGCGAGGGC
>DASYDA010000401.1:0-2492 GCA_036499865.1 Dongiaceae bacterium
CCATGGCGGTCATGACGCGGCCGGATCCATCCCGAATTCCGACCCGCTTCCCATCATCCTGCAAGGCGGTCAGATAGCGAATGACCACCGGGGCGCCCTGCACGACCGCCGCCCGCTCCACCGTCACCGCATCGCCTGGAAAGGCCGGCGTCAGCTCGAAATCGGAGACCACCGCGCGATGATCGGACGGCCAGGGCAGCAGTCCGATATCGACATCGGGACCGCCGGTCTCACCGAGAATCCGGCTCGCCAAGACGCGGCAAGGCCCGGCGGCCAGAATGTAATCGATGCGCTCCGGGGTGAGATCGGGATAAGGGCGCGGATGGGGACAGCCCGGCGACCAGGTGATGCCGGGACGCGCCGCGGGATCGGGATGGACCTCGCGGTAGGAATCGCGAAAACCGGCGCGGGCCGGCAGATGGAGAAGGGAGTTCTCCCGTTCCACCGAGGTCGGGAGATCGAGAGGCGACGCTCCGTTGAAATCGCCGATCAGGAAAGCGGGCATTCCGCGTTTCGCCAGCGGCTGCAGCTGCGCGACATGGGACCCGAGTTCATCCCGGCGGCGGCGATCGAGAGCCCGGTCATTCTCCTGGCCGGCTGGAAACGGCACCAAATGAAGATTGGCCAGCGCCACCACCGCACCGGGGCGGATCTCGACCAGGGTCACGGATTGGTCGCCGAAACGGCCGCTACGATCCGGTTGATCGTCGGCGGCAAGGCGAAACAGAGGAAAACGGGAAATCAGGTGCAGGCCCTCATCCGCGCAAGGCCAGCCGAGCATATCGGCGAGGTGTCGCGTATTGCCCTCGGGTTCCTGCAGGCCGACGATATCGGGCGCAGCGGCGCGGATGACCTCGGCAATCTGGCCGAGACTTACTTGGATGCCGCCGCGCCAGACATTGAATGTCATGATCCGCAGCCGGCATGATTCGATTTGGTGCATTTGTCGCCTCCCCCACCGGTTCAATCTAGCGCGCGGGAGGCGGCGCGGGAACGGCGGCCGGATCGAACCGGCACGCCGTTCGAGAAGTTCGCGCCTATATGGTGAGATTCACGCCCGATGAGGTCGAGGATGTCGAGGTCGAGGATGTCGAATCCGCCGCGGCCGCCGCGCTTGCCGAGGGATCGCTCTGGCTTGTCTGACTGGTGGCCGAACCGCCGCCATGATGGTGCCGGTGATGCGAACCCTGCGCCGTCTGCTGCAGGCTTTGCAGGGTCTGTTGCGCACCGCTGAGATCGCCGGATTGCAGGGAATCGCCGATCTGGCCGAGCAAGGCGGTAAAGTTGCTGGCATCGGAATTGGTCGAGGATTGCGGATTGGTCGGGGATTGGTCCGAATCCTGGTCCATGTTCAGCAACTGCGCCAGGCTGGCATAGGCATTCTGGGCGCCGTTGAGATCCCCGGACTGAATGGCATCGGCCATCTGCTTGAATGAATCGCGGACGTCCTTCTGAGACGAGCTCGACTGGGAAACGGGTTGATAGAGGCCGCTCGTGGAGGAGGAGCCTGAAACACCGGACACGCTCATAGCGTTTCTCCTTTGATAGTCCAGGACCAAAATCGCCTCTCGCCTCCACGCGATCAGCCCGGCAATTGCCGCCACCTCATCATCATCCTGCGGCGGCAATCGTCTTTCTTGAGGCGGTTTCGGTCCCTATGCCGTTATCGGAACGGCCGCCGGCCCTTCCCGGCCGGGAAGGGCACACGGATCGAGCAGGCGTCATGCCAGTTCGGGCTGGAATCCCAGGCCGTTACAAAGTGTGATGAACCTCGCCCCGGGCTGCGTTCGACAGAGGGTAAGTCCTGAGCCGGGTTGTGATGCGCCAGCGTCTTGGCGTAAATCAGCCTTGGAAAGAGGTCTGTTTGGGGGACTGCCGAAATGCGTAGGATCACAAGCGCCGTGGCTGCCATCGCCATCGCCATTGCCTTTACCGTGCTGCAAGCTTGGCCTGGAATTCATGGTGCTTTTGCCGATGACCGCACGCAGTCGGTGAAGCTGGGCGGCAAGACCTTGGAAATCACCACCACCGACGCCACGCGAAGCCAGGCCAAAATCGACGACAAGGTGGTGGCTGAGAATGCCTTCCTGGAAGTCGAGACTTCATTCTCCGACGACAATCGCGGCGCCGCGGTGCTGCTGACCTCGGATGGCGGCAATGGCTGCCCCGGCAACTACCTGGTGGTTTCGGTGGATGGCGACGGCAAGGTGGCTGTCACCGATCCCTTCGGCACCTGCTCGGACACCGCCGAGGCCAGCAACGCCAATGACACGCTCACCGTGCGCTTTGCGCCGACCGGCGGCCGCGACGGTTCCAGCTATCGCTGGTCGTTCGACAAGGGCGTCGAGGGCCCGACGCCGGAAGCCTTTCATCCGAAAGCCGGCACGAGCTGGGCCAATGCCGGCGACCTGCTCGGCAAATATCCCTGGGAATCCATGGACAACGCCGATGTCTATGCCGCCTTCAAGACGCTGCTCGGCGACGATTTCGAC
>DASYDA010000402.1:0-3685 GCA_036499865.1 Dongiaceae bacterium
ATGATCATGATTTGGGGCGGGTTTGGCGTCGCTCATTCCAGAGGTCGATCATGAAGCTCTTAACCTCCTGCATTTTAGCGGCTTTTGTGGTTCTGGCGGCGGCACCCGCCGAGGCGAAAAGCCTCCGCGGCGACGCCTTTATCACCGCGATGAACGGCAACACCCTCTACGGCAAGGCGGTCGACGGCACGCCTTACAAGCTCTACTTTCTGCCCGGTGGCCAGGCCACCATCCAGGAAGGAAATGGTGAGCCGCTGCGCGGCGCCTGGTCACTCGATAAGAACGGAGACGTCTGTCTGAAGTGGCCCGACACCGCGGCGTCGGAGGACGGCTGCTACCGCGTTGATGTCGTCGGCCACAAGGTGACCTGGTCGGACAAGGACGGCAGCCATAAGGCGCGACTCTTTGGCGGCGTTGCTCCGCTCGACATGAGCAAGGGGCAGTAGCCGCCGTTCAGCCGAGCCTGTTGGTGAACCGCGCGATCCGGCGACAGGCTTCGGTGAGGCTTTTTTCATCGACCACGAAGGAAACCCGGCAATGCCCCTCGGCGCTGGGTCCGAAGGGCGCCGCGTCGAGAACCGCAACGCCGGCTTTCTCGAAGAGGCCGAGCGCATAGTCGTAGGCGCCGAGGCCCGTGCCCCGTACATCAAGCATCATGAACATGCCGGCTTCCGGCTCATGCACCTTCAGGCCGGGGACCTGGTTGAGCTGGGCCATCGCGGCGTCGCGACGCCGGCGATAGGCGTCGCGCATAGCGTCCACCATGGGCGCCGGCTCACTGAGCGCGCGGATCGCGGCGCGCTGGATGAATCCTGGCAGGCCATATTGCATGCTGAGGCCGAGATCGTGGGCATGACGGATGAATGCCTCGGGGCCGACGATCCAGCCCAGGCGCCATCCTGTCATGGCGTGCGACTTCGAGAGGCTGTTGATCGTTACGGTGCGCTCGGCCATGCCCGGCAGGCTGGCGATGCTGACATGCGGCTTGCCGAAGGTGAGCGCCGCATAAACCTCGTCCGCAATCACCCAGAGATCGCGCTCAATCGCCAGGCGCGCCATCGCCTCCAGTGTCTCGCGGGAGAACATGGCGCCGGTCGGATTGCCCGGCGTCGCATACATGATCGCCTTGGTCTTCGGCGTGATCGCGCGTGCGAGATCTTCCGGATCGAGATGAAATCCGTTCTCCGGCCGCATCGGCACGCGGACCGGATCGGCGCCGGCAGCGCGAATGGTGCCCTCGTAAGAGAGATACATCGGTTCCGGCGTCACCACCTCGTCGCCGTGATCGAGCAGCAGCTTGGAGGTTACGAACAGCCCGCCTTGGGCACCGGCCGACGTCGCCACATGGGCCGGCGTCACCGGCTGGCCGGCGGTCCGGCTGTGATGGGCGGCGATGGCCGCGCGCAGTTCCGGGAAGCCCAGGATGTCCGTGTAATGCGTGTCGCCGGCATTCAGGGCCTCGATCGCGGCGGCCTTGATCGGCTCCGGCGTGTCGAAATCCGGGTCACCCACAGAAAGGATGATCACGTCCTTTCCGGCCCGCTTCGCATCGATGGCGCGGTGATGAATTTCCCAGGCGCGTGCGCCGGCGCCCCCGATACGATTGGTGAAACTGGAGTATTTCATGAAATGCACTCGAGACGGTGGGGAAAGATACGGTCCGGAATCAGCTTCCGGGTGGCTTCAGGGTCGCGGTGCCCTTCCACAAGGGCCGGCTCATCGCCTCGGTGTAATTCGAGAACATGATGTTGAAGGAGATGCTGATGCGGTGATCTTTATCACGGTTTACCGGAACGGAATGTTCGAGCCAGGCCGGGAATAGCACGAACCGGCCCTCCTTCAGCTCGACGTCGATCTGGTTGCCGACATATTTGTTCCATTGCGGCATTCGGGGCATGATCTGCGCGGCCTGCGGGCGCGGGTCGTGGAACTGAATCCTGCCGGTTCCGGTTGGCAGCGACACGTAATAGACGCCGCTCAGCACATTGTTGGGATGCGAATGTGGCGAATTCAGCCCGCCTTGCGGGTTGATATTCGCCCAGCAGCCGGTGATCTCGAACCCGGCATGGGTCACTTTCAGGAAATCCAGCGCGGCCTTGGCCGTCTGGTTGACCAGTTTGCAGAATTCGACGAATTCCGGCCGCTTGTGCAGCACGGGATCGGTCTGCCAGGTGGCGCCGATGGGGATCGGCGGGAGCGGCGCGGTCAAGGTATAGATCTGCCGCTTCAGCTCGGCATTCATGGCCGCGGCTGCTTCCGGCAGCAGATCGACAATCCACAGCGGAGTCGGGAATATGTCTTTGACTTCGGTCTTGGCAATCATGGGAACAATGGTTTCATATGGGCGAGACGCGGGGCCGATATTGCTTCAGCCTCGCACCCGACGCAATCCGCCATCCGGCGGCGATCTCGCCCCCCGGACCCGGCCGCTATTGGAGAGCAAAATGGACAAGATCTACCACCAGCCGCTGGGCGGCAATCAGATGCCCCGCTTCGGCGGCCCGGCCACCATGATGCGCCTTCCCACCGTGGCCAGCGCCAAAGGGCTTGATGCGTGTTTTGTCGGCGTGCCCTTCGATATCGGCACCTCGAACCGCTCCGGCGCCCGTTTCGGCCCGCGGCAGATCCGCGCCGAGAGCTGCCTCATCCGCCCCTACAACATGGCGACCCGGGCGGCACCCTTCGACAGCCTCTCCATCGCCGATCTCGGCGACGTCGCCATCAACACCTTCAATCTCGAGAAGAGCATCGGCCTGATCGAGAAGGCCTATGACGAGATTCTCGGCCACAACTGCATCCCGATGACCATGGGCGGCGACCACACCATCGTGCTTCCCATCCTGCGCGCCATGAAGCGCAAATACGGGCCGGTGGGCCTGGTGCATGTGGATGCCCATGCCGATGTCAACGACACCATGTTCGGCGAGAAGATCGCGCATGGCACCCCGTTCCGCCGCGCAGTCGAGGAAGGCCTGCTGGACGGCAAGCGGGTGGCGCAGATCGGCTTGCGCGCGACCGGCTATTCGGCCGAGGACTTCGACTGGCCGCGGGCTCAAGGCTTCCGCGTGGTTCAGGCCGAGGAGTGCTGGTACAAGTCGCTCGCGCCCTTGATGGGGGAAATCCGCCAGCAGATCGGCCCAGGCCCGGTCTATCTCAGCTTCGATATCGACGGCCTCGACCCCTCCTCCGCGCCGGGCACCGGCACTCCGGAGATCGGCGGCCTCACCACGATCCAGGGCATGGAGATCATCCGCGGCTGCAAGGGTCTGCAACTGGTCGGCTGCGACCTCGTCGAAGTGGCGCCGCCCTACGATCCTTCCGGCAACACGTCGCTCCTTGCCGCCAATCTCCTCTACGAAATGCTCTGCGTACTGCCCGGCGTGCAGTACCGGAACTGAACGCCGCATTTCCTTCTCGCCTCCTGGTACCGAACGGTTCGCCCGTCGGTTAAGCACTCTTTCTGCTAGAAGGAACCTTCGATCGATGGCACTGTGTTTGCCATTCGCTGCCGATCGGTTGGCATAGCGATGGTCCGCCAGGGGGTAATTCATGTTGGGGCGTATCGGCAATCTGTTCAAAGCGTTTCTCAATCTTTTTGTCGGCAGCATCGAGCGGCAGAATCCCGAAGCGTTATTGGAGCTAGAGAAAGAACATCTGCGCACGCAGATCGGGAGTTTTAATCAAG
>DASYDA010000403.1:0-12924 GCA_036499865.1 Dongiaceae bacterium
CCGCCGATCTGGGTGTTCGCCGTGTCGGTGAGCTGTTTCACGGAAGACTGCAATTGCGAGACCAGCGGCACGACGCCGGTATCCAGCAAGCCGCCGATCTTGCCCGCGAGGCCGGCCATCAGCGCGAACATGTCGCCTTGGCCGGTGCCCGGAATCTCGCCGCCGACCGGCAGGATCTCGACGGATTTGCCGCCCTGCACGTCGATGGTCTTCGCCGCGAGGAAGCTCGAGGCCCGGATGCTGGCCTGGGAATCCTTCGGGAAGATCCAGCCCTTGCGCACGCTGACCTGTACCGCGAAGCGATACTTGCCGTCCTTGTAGACCGGGTCGATGGAATCCACCTGGCCGATCGGAAATCCTTCGTAACGGACGAGGGTGCCGTATTTGATATCGGTGACGTTGTCGAAGACCACGCTATAGCCGTCACGCGGACCGGTTCGTCCCGCGATCAGGCCGATGGCGACGATCAATGCGACGATCATGGCGGTAACGAACACGCCGACCGTCACATAGCTGATGGAATAATTCCGCATCGACCTAAGATTCCCCCGTCACCATGCGTTCTCCCGGCTTTCCCCTTAGCCGCCGGTCAAACGTCTCAGATATTCCGCCGGATCGACTTCCGCCTCGACCGAGCGGCGATTGAGCAGGTTCTGCACCCGTTCATTGGTCGAATTCCGGATCGCCTCGACGCGCTCGACCGCCAGGATATGGCCCTGGTCGAGCACGGTGATCCGATCCGCGATCTTGAACGCGCTCTCGATGTCGTGGGTGACCACCACCACCGAGATATCCATCGCCTCTCGGAGCTTCAGGATGAGATCGTCGAGCGCCGAGGACACCACCGGATCGAGGCCGGAAGACGGCTCGTCCAGGAACAGCAGCTTCGGATCCATGACGATGGCGCGCGCGATCGAAGCGCGCTTCACCATGCCGCCCGAGAGCGCCGCCGGCATCAGATCGCCGAAGCCGGAGAGATTGACCACTTCGAGCTTGAGATTGGCCATGATGTCCATGGTCTTCTCTTCGAGGTCGGTCAGCTCGCGCAACGGCAGCTTCACGTTCTCCGCGACGCTCATCGAACTGAACAGCGCGCCGAACTGGAAGGCGACGCCGATCCGGCGCTTCAGATCGAGCAGCTCTTTGGGCTTCAGCGCTCCCATATCGCGGTTGAGCAGCTTCACTTTGCCCGGCTGCGGCGGCATCAACCCGACCAGATGGCGCAGCAAAGTCGTCTTGCCCGAGCCGGAGCCGCCCATGATCACCATGATCTCGCCCGCCCGCACATCGAGCGAGATATCGAACAGCACCTGGCGAGGGCCGAAGAAGAAGTCGAGATGATGGACCTCGACCACCTTGGGACGCTCCAGCAATTCTGCTTCAGTCGGCCGCTGGCTGGTGGATTCCGCCCTCAACGCAAGCGTGTGTTGGATGGCGTCATTCTGCGCTTGCATGGCGTTACAGCGTCGTTATGAAAGCGGCGACCATGTCGGCGACCACGATCAGGCAGATCGATTGGACCACCGACCAGGTGGTGACGCGCCCGACACCCTCCGCTCCGCCGCTCACGCTGCAACCGTTGACCACGGCCACAAGCGCGATCACCACGCCGAACAGGCCCGCCTTGCCGATGCCGTGATAGACGTCGCCCACCTTCAACACGGAAAGCGAATCGTTAATGAAGGCGCCCATCGAACTGTTGAGTGCCGCCGAGACGTAAAGCCCGGCGGAGAATTCGGAAACCAGATTGGCCCACATCGCCAGGCAAGGCAGCATGATCGCCAGCGCCACCACCACCGGAGAGACCAGATAGCGCACCGGATTGATGCCCATCACCTGCAGGGCATCGACCTCCTGGTTGATGGTCATGGTGGCCAGCCTGGCCGCGATCGCCGAACCGGAACGGCCGGCCACCAGGATCGCCATGATCAGCGGCGAGAATTCGCGCACCACGGAAAGCGCGATGCCGATATAGGCATAGGCCTCCGCCCCGAACAGGCCGAGAGAATAAAGCGACTGGATCGCCAGCATCAGGCCGATGGTGGCGGAAAGCAGAGTCGCGATCGGCAAGGCTGCGACGCCGACTTCATGCATTTCATGGAAGATGGCTTTGATGCGGACCGGCTGCCGGCGACGCCATCCGATTGCCAGCCAATAGAGCGATTCCGCGAACAGCACCGCCGCGAAGCCGATTTCGTCGAAGAAGCCGGCCGACCGCCGGCCAACCGTGTCGAATGCCCGTATGACTGCGGTCATGACATTTTCATGTCACTTGCCGGCAGGCGGCGCTGCGCAGGCGGCGGCGAGATCGGCATGGATCGCGAAGACCTTGTCGAGCCGTGCCAGCTCCAGGACACGGCGCACCCTCTGATTGACCGACACCAGAGCCAGGTCGCTTTTCTGCTTGCGGGCAACCTGCAAGCCCTCGACCAGGCTGGCGATGCCGGAGGAATCGATATAGCTCACCTTGGAAAGGTCAACGAGGATGTCCTTGCCCTGCTTCAGGCTGTCGAGCAGCGCCCGCCGGACGGACCCGGCGTGTTCCAAGTCGATTTCGCCCTCCAGGGCGACCACCAGCTTGCCGCCGCTCTCGCTGATCCCGGCTACCGACATACCCGATTCAGTCCTTCTTCCGGCGCTTTACCAATTCCAGCAGATTGCCCTCGCCGTCAGGCAAAGGAATGAAATTGGCGTCATCCATCACCGCACGAATAAAATGCGTGCCTAGTCCCCCAGGCCGGACATCGTCCAGCGGCCGCGGTTTTATCATAGCCTGATCGATCTTTGGGGCAAAATCCCTGATTCTTAGCATTAACCCGTCATCGAGCCGGTGCACCGCCAGTGTGATGTCGCCGCGCTGCCCTTCCCCATAGGCGTGCAGAATGATGTTTTCGGCGGCCTCGGTCGCCGCCAGTTCCAGATCCGCGATCTCCTCCTCGGAGAAATCCGCCGCCTTTCCAGCCGCCGCCAGGGCCGGACGCATCAGCTTCAGCCGGTTGGCCTCGGCCGGGATGGTCAGCCCGAACATGAAATCGGAACGGCTTTCCACGCTGGCCAGGGTGGGCGTGCGCCGCCAGAGCCGCGCCGCCAGGCTGTCGTCGATCGCCAGGATGGTGAGATCGTCGCGGGCGCTCCAGCCGCCCTTCTCCAGCTCCTCCAGGATCTGGTTGAGGCGTTCCGGCAGCGGCTTGCCCTCGCTGAGATTGAGCAGCATATCGACGCCTTCGGGCCCCAGCTCTTCATTGTTCCCGTATCGGTATTCCGTGAGGCCGTCGGAGAAGACGAGGAACATCTCGTTCGCGATCAACGTCGATTGCTCGGGGAAGACCACGTCGCGCAGGATGCCGAGTGGCGGCGCCGAAGCCTCGAAGGTGCGGAAACCCTGATGCGGCTTCCGAATGATGGGCGGCAGATGTCCGGCATTGGCGAAACGCAACAGGCCGCTCGCCGGGTCGTAAAGCCCCGCCAGCATGGTCACGAACATGCCGCGGCTCGCCGTCTCGCAGATTTCCCGGTTGAGGATGGAAAGCAGCCGCGCCGGCGCCCGGATGGTCTTGCCGAGGCAGCGGAACAGGCTCGCCGTCTTCGCCATCAGCAAGGCGGCATTGATGCCTTTGCCGGAGACGTCGCCCAGGCAGAAAGCGATCACGCCGTCCGGCAAGGTGAAGAAATCGTAGAAATCGCCGGAAACCTCGCGGATCGGGCGGTTGATGCCTTGAATCGGCAGATCGGGATCCGCCATCGGCAGCAGACTGCGCTGGATCTCGGAAGCGAGTTCCAACTCGCGCTTGATGCGCTCCTGCTCCACCAGCTGATCGGCGAGCCGTGCATTGGCGATGGCCAGCGCCGCCGCATTGCCCATCACCTGCAGCATGTCGCGGTCGCGCAGATCGAAAGGCTTGCCGTCCTTCTTGTTCAAGACCTCGACGGCGCCGATCGGCGTCTTGCCGACCCGCATCGGCGCGCAGAGGATCGAACGCGTTACGAAGCCGGTGGCGGCGTCCGCACCCTTGAAGAAGCTGGTGTCGCGATAGGCGTCCTCGACGGCCTCGATGCGGTCTTCCGCCACCGAGCGGCCGACGATGCCGCTGCCCTTGGGAACGCGCAGCCCCTCGATGCTGACCGGGCCCAGACTGGCGCGGCAGACCAGGTCGCCGACCACTTCATCATGCAGGAAGAGCGCGCCCGCTTCGACACGCAGCAGCTGCATCACGTTGGCCAAGGCTTGCCGGACGGTGGCATCGACATTGTCCGAGGAAGCAAAGGAGCGCGACAGCTCGGCGGCCAGGCGCAATTCGTCCGGCTCCGCCGTCTCGGTCGGTTCCGGAGGCTGGCCTTTCGGAGGCAGGGGCGGGTCGCCTTCGCTGGACTGCATTCTTGCAAAATCTCTCAGGGCGCCATCTCTCGGGGTGGCGCCGGCTTATGGCCTGATCCCAATGCAGTTTATCAGGCTTGGTGATCGGTCGCATCCGCGACTTGGTTGGTTCAATCTGGGGTTCGGGGACAGGGTCATGCCGCGTTTCCGATCGCCTCCGATGCATGTAAACTGCGTCCGAACCGGCTGTCGTGAGGGGAACGTCGCCGTGGATGCGGAAACCGCAATTTCGGTGCTTTCAGGCGCAAATCCGTCTTTCGTCATCGCGGACGACCATCCGATGGTGCGCGATGCGCTGGCTTCGGCGTTGCGGAGCGTTTACGCAGCCGCCCAGGTCAAGTTCGCCGGCACCTTCGGCGAAACCCAGGCGGCGATCTCGGCGGCGCCGGAGACCGATCTGCTCATCCTCGACCTCGATATGCCGGGCATGCAGGGACTGGCCGGGCTCGCCGCCTTGCGGGCGAGCCACCCCGCGATTCCCGTCGCCATCGTTTCGGCGACCACCAATCCCGCCGCCATGCGCCAGGCGATCGAAATGGGCGCCGCCGGCTTCATTCCGAAACTGGCGCCCTCCTCCAGCTTCCTGGAGGTGATCCAGGCCATTCTCTCCGGTGTCGTCTGGCTGCCCCCGGAGGCATCGGACCAGGCGCTCACGGTGGATGATCGGGAGATCGCTTCGCGCGCCGCGCATCTGACGCCGCAGCAACATCGCGTGCTCTGGCTGATGGCGGAGGGCAAAGCGAACAAGGTGATCGCCTATGAAATGCAGATCACCGAACCCACCGTGAAGGCGCATGTCACGGAGATCCTGCGCAAGCTCGGCGCCACCTCGCGAACCCAGGCGGTGATCGCCGCCCAGCGCGTCGCGCTCGAGCCGGCGCAGAAGCCGCTGCGCGTGGCGGAAGATTGACGTTCGAGATCGAGCCGCTTGGACTAGGCAGTGGACGCATAATTTCAGGTCCAGAGGCGGCTTGATGCCAGAGCGACGCTAGCCAGGAAGTTTCTGGCGAGCTCGTCGAAGCGTCTTGCGATCCGCCATCCGAAGCGCGCCGTTAGGCCAACTCATCCGCCGCATCCCTGATCCCGGCGTAAATTTCCTCGAGATCTGCCTCCGTGACGCAGTAGGGCGGCATGACGTAGATTGTATTGCCAAGCGGACGCAGCAGCAGATTCCGCCGTTCGAAGAAGGTCTGAAGCTTGGGGCCGATGCTTGCGAGATAGCCCGCATCGCCTGCCTTCAGCTCAAGTGCGGTGATGGTCCCGGTGCGGCGTACGTTTTCAAAGCGCACATCAGCTTGGAACGGCGCAATCAGGCGCTCCTGCATCGCGGCGAGCGACGTGACGCGCGTGTAGGCGCCCTCTTGCCAAAGTTCGAGGTTCGCCTTCGCGGCGGCGCAGGCAACCGGATTCGCCGTGTAGGAACTTGAATGGAAGAACATCCGCGAACGATCGCTGGAATAGTGTGCGTCGAAGATCTCGGCACGGCAAAGCGTCACCGCCAGCGGAAGCGATCCACCTGTGAGGCCTTTTGAATAGCAGACGATGTCCGGCCTGACATCGGCCTGCTCGCACGCGAACAATGTGCCGGTCCGGCCCCACCCGGTCATGACCTCGTCGGCAATGAACAGCACATCCGAGGCCTCGCAGATGCGCTTCATTTCCGTGAGCACCCAGCTTGGATACATCAGCATCCCGCCGGCACCCAAAACCAGCGGCTCGACGATGAATGCTGCGGGATTTTCCTTCTTGCACGCGGCTTCGAGTGCATCGAGCGTCGCCTGCTCATGACCAACCGCGGGAAACGGCACTGATGCGACTTCGAACAGCAGCGGCTCGTAGGCTGCGTTGAAGACGCCGCGCGCGCCGACCGACATCGTCCCCACGGTGTCACCGTGATAGGAGTGCTGCATGACGATGATGCGCGTGCGCGGCAGGCCGATATTGTGCCAATAACCCAGCGCCATTTTCAGTGCCACTTCCACGCTGGTCGAGCCGCTGTCGGAAAAGAACACGTGTTCGAGGCCACGCGGCGCGAGCTTTAAGAGCTGCGCGGCAACCTCTTCAGCCGGATCGTGGGTATGGCCGGCAAAAATGATCTGGTTGAGCTGCTCCGCCTGCTTCTGAATCGCGCGCACAATGTGCGGATGACAATGGCCATGGGTCACGACCCACCAGGATGCGATCGCATCGATGATCCGGCGGTCATCCGCGGTGTAGAGGTAGGCGCCCTGCCCCCGCACGATTCTCGTCATCTGGTCGCGGAGGGCGTGCTGGGTGAACGGGTGCCAGATCGGCGACTTCTGCGAGGACGTCATGGATTGAAATCGTCGCGCTGAAACGCGGCCTTGAACGCCGCTTGCAGCGTGTCCGCCGCGAGCGGAGCAAGCCAGGGCAGCCGGCCCAACCGGCGCACATGCCCGATCTCGGAAATCACGCGCTCACTCTCGGGATTGCTCTCGCCAATGAATGCAATGCCGAGAATGCTAACTTGGCGCCTTCGCAGTGCTTCGATCGATAATAGCGAGTGATTGATGGTGCCGAGTGCCGTCCGCGCGCAGAGCACGACCGGAATCCGCCATCGCTCGAAGATGTCGATGTAAAGCGTGCCGCCATTCAGGGGCACCATGAGGCCGCCGGCACCTTCGATCACCAGCGGCCGATCTCCGGGACGGGGCACGTCGAGCGCGGCAGGGTCGATGCGCACGCCGTCGATCTCGGCGGATTGATGCGGCGAGGCTGGTGTTCGAAGGCGGTAACGCTCAGGCACGATGCGATCGGCCGAGAGCCTGCCTAGCCGCGCCACCAGTTGCGCATCGGTCGCTTCTTCGAGGCCGGCCTGAACCGGTTTCCAATAGTTTGCACCGAGGAAATCCGCGAGGCCTGCGGAGAACACGGTTTTTCCGATCCCGGTATCGGTGCCGGTCACCACGATCCGCTGGCTCATCGCGACCAGCCTTTCGTCTCGTCGACGAGCGCATCGAGCAGTGAGCGCAGCCGGTCGTCGTCGCTCAGGGCATGCAAGGCCGCGGCGGGGTCGGCGACCTGGGTCGCATGGATTGCACTCATGCTTCACTCACAGAAAGTCTGTCGATCGCGCGCAAATTGCGATGCGCGCTCGCGGAAGATCGCGGTCAGCCGAGGCCGGACGTGATGCCAAGCCGATCCAGCAAATTCGCATCGCGATCGCGTTGCGGGTTCTTGGTGGTCAGCAACACATCGCCGATGAAGATCGAATTTGCGCCGGCCAGGAAGCATAGGGCCTGCAATTCATCGGTCATGTACTGCCGTCCGGCCGACAACCGCACCACGCTCTTCGGCATCATGATTCGCGCCGTCGCGACCAGCCGCACCAGCGCGATGGGATCGGGACGCTCCGCAGTGTCGTTGACCGGAACACCCTTGACCTCATTCCACAGATTGATGGGCACGCTTTCCGGATGGCTGGGGAGATTGGCAAGCAACGTGAGCATGCCGAGCCGATCCTCGACGAGCTCGCCCATGCCGATAATGCCGCCGCAGCAGACCTTGATTCCCGCCTCGCGCACATGCGCGAGGGTATCGATGCGGTCCTGCAAGGTGCGGGTGGTGATGATCTTGTCGTAGAACTCCGGCGAGGTATCGACGTTGTGATTGTAGAAGTCGAGCCCGGCCGCAGAGAGCCGCGCAGCCTGATCCGGCGTCAGCATGCCGAGCGTCACGCAGGTTTCCATACCCAGGCCTTTAACCGCGTTGACCATGTCACAGACCTGATCGAGGTCGCGATCCTTGGGATTGCGCCAAGCCGCCGCCATGCAGAAGCGGGTTGCACCGACGTCCTTGGCGCACTGCGCCGCCGCGACCACATCGGCCTGAGCCATCAGGCGGCTGGCCTTTAGGCCAGTGTCGTAATGCGCGCTCTGGGAGCAATAGCCGCAGTCTTCGGGACAGCCGCCGGTCTTGATGCTGAGCAGGCTCGCGATTTCGACATGGTTTGGATCGGCGTTCGCGCGATGAACGCCCTGCGCCTGAAACATCAGGTCCGCGAACGGCAGGCTATAGAGCGCTTCAGCCTCGGCACGCTCCCAGATCTTGCGGAGTGGTGCGCTGTTGTGGCTGTCGGTTCGCTCAATCTCAACGACATCAGCCATCGCTTGCCTTTTTAAATTTGCACAATCATAGATAATTTATTATATTATCTATGATCTCCAGTCTAAAGTGATGCTAGCGGACCTCACGTAGGAGCGCACCCGTTTTTATGATAGATAATCTATGAGTGGTGAGGGTAAGAACGCGACAACAGCGGGGCGCATTGCTGAGGCGATCGGCGAGCGCATCGTCAGCGGCGCGTTACCACCGGACGTTCCGCTGCGACAGGATCACGTCGCGCGGGAGTTCCATTCAAGTCACGTCCCGGTGCGCGAGGCCTTTCGTCAATTGGAGGCGCAGCACCTTGTCGTTGCCGTACCCCGTCGCGGTGTGCGGGTTGCTCCAATCGACACCAATTCGGTGAAGGAGATCGCCGAGATGCGGGCCGCGCTTGAGGTGGTCGCGTTACGCAATGCTGCCCCCAGGCTCACATCGGCCCATCTGGCGCGGATCGAGCTCGCCCTGATCGAAGGCGACAATGCCGAAACGATTCAGGAATTCGAGATGGCCAATCGCGCCTTTCATCACGCGCTGGTGGTGCCTTGCGCGATGCCGCGCCTACTCGCCAGCCTCGAAAGCCTGCAACTTGAAAATTCGCGACTGGTATGCGCGATGGCGCGCAACGCCGGCTGGCGGCCGCGGCCTGGTCACGATCATCGCGCGATCCTGCAGTCACTCCGCGCACGCAACATCGAACAGGCCTGCAGCCTGCTCGCGCGTCATATTCAAACGATTGAACGTCTTATCCTGCCGGCGTCCTGATCGGACTCTGCAAACCGCTCGCGGGTGGTGGACCCAACCTACTGTGTCCATGCGCCACGGTCTCCGTCGTGAACCCTTGGCCCGTCGACGTGAGCGGCGGCCGATGTAGGGATGCCATGCAGAACGACTAGGCGACCGACTTCGTCGTGCAATGGGCCAGCAATGCCCGCAACTTGGCCGGTTTCACCGGCTTCAACAGCACGTCGAGGCCGGTGGCGCGGGCGCGCGCCAGAACGGCGGGATCGCGGTCGGCGGTGATCAAAGCCGTCGGCACCGACATGCCCCAGATCGCGTGCAGCTTCGTCAATTCGGTGATCCCGTCCGGCCGGTCGTCGCCGAGATGGAAATCGATGAGCAGGAGATCGGGCACGTCGTCCGTCGCTCGCGCCGCCAGCAATTCATCGACATTGGCCGCGGTGACCACCGTGCAGCCCCAACTCTCCAACAGCGCGACCATGCCCTCGCGGACCTGCGCGCGATCGTCGATGCAGACCACGAAAGGCCGCTTGGCAAGCCCGCCGATCCGGGATTCCTCGGCCGGCGCGCCGTGGATGGCGGTCAATTCGGCGACGGCCAACGGAACCTTGATATGGAAGCCGGCGCCGCGTCCGGGCGCCGAAACCAGGCCATGCGGGTGGCCGAGCATGCGCGCGATGCGGTCCACGATGGCGAGGCCGAGGCCGAGGCCGCGTTCGCCGGCATCGTCCGTGCTTTGCAGCCGGGTGAATTCCTGGAAGATAGCCGTCTGCTGGTGCTCGGGGATGCCGGGGCCGTTGTCATGGACCTCGATCGAAAGCAGCCCGTTCCGCCGGCGGCAGCCCAGCAGGATGCGCGGTCGGGCACCGCCGCGTGCCCGTCCGTAACGGATCGCGTTCGAAAGGTAGTTCTGCAGCACGCGACGGATCAAGGCCGGGTCGGTGTTCACCCAGGCCCGGCTCATGACCAGTCGAAGCTCGATCCCATTGCGTTTGGACATCGGCGCGAAGGCATCCGCCAGTGGCTGAAGCAGTGACGCCGCGGGAACCGGCCGCGGCTCCGGCTTGATCGCTCCGGCATCGAGCTTGGCGATATCCAGCAGGGCATCCAGCAGCGCCTCGACCGCACCGAGGCCGAGATCGACTTTGCCGACGAGTTCGTCGGTCCGGTAACGCTCCGCCAGTGCCGCCACGAACAGGCGGACGGCATGCAACGGCTGCAGGAGGTCGTGGCTCGCGGCGGCGATGAAGCGAGTCTTGTCGATATTCGCCTGCTCGGCGCGGGAGCGCGCGGTTTCCAGCTCGCTGGTGCGCTCCGCGACGCGCCGTTCCAGGGATTCGTTGGCATTGCGCAAGGCGGCTTCCGCCTGGCGGCGTTCGGTCGTGTCCACATAGAGCAGGAAGAAGCCCAGGATCTGCCCGCGCTCGTCGAAATGCGGGATATAGCTGCCCCGCGCGACTTCGATCTTGGCGTCATTGGTCGGGAAATCGATCTCGAAGCTCTGCGGATAACCCCGCAGCACCTGTTCGATGAAGGGCTTCAACCGCGCATAGCGTTCGGACCCCAGCACCTCTTCCACACGCTGCCCATCGGCCTCCATGGGTGCCAGTTGCAGGGCGGCCTGATAGGGCCGATTGGTGAACCGGTAACGTTGCTCGCGATCCACATAGGCGATCAGCACCGGCACATTGTCGGTGACGATGCGGGTGCGCCGCTCGTTGTCGCGGAGGGCCGCGGCGGTGCGCGCCCGTTCGGTGACATCGCTGGCCGTGACCACGATCCCGCCGCCCGACAGCGGATCGACGCGCAGTTCGGTGATGCCGCCATTGCGGAGTTCGACCTCGCGCGCCGAGCCTTCGGCCAGGGTGTCGAGGACCGGCGCGATGGCGGCGAGCCGCTTGCGTTCCGCGCCCACCTGCAGGCGATCGCGCGGCAGTTCCGTCAACACCGCGAACCGGTCGTTCCAGACCTCGAGCCGGTCTTCGGCATCGAAGACGGCGATGCCCAATCCCATGTGGTCGAGTGTCTTGCGCAACACGTCCGTGTTGTAGCGGATGGCCGCAGTCGCCTCGTTCAGCACTTCGCGCACACTGCCCGGCATCCACAGGCCCTTGCGCCGCGCGGTGGTGACGACCACGCGCGCGGAAGCGGCGCCGATCGTGCCGGAGAGCAGGCGTTCGGTGAATTCCAAGGCCGCGGCGCCCGAAAGACGCTGATCGCGGAACGCCTCTTCCGCCCGCTCGGGCCCCAGGAAGCGCGCAGCCAGGTCCCGGAGATTCTGCAATTCGTCCTTCGGCGTGGCCGGGATGGCTTTCGCACGTTCCACGGTGTCGCCGCCGGCGAAGGCCGCGGCCTGCTGGCGGTCGCGCGCGCCTTGCCGCGCCAGCAGCGAAACCAGGACCAGCAGCGATATATTGACCAGCAAGGCGACCACGAATCCCCGTTGCAGCGGATCGAACCAGGCGAGCACGCTCCAATCGGGCAGCGGCGAAGTCTCATTGGCATGCATCGAGGGCCAGAGGATCGCCCAGAGCCAGACCGAGAAACCGCCCACCAGGCCGGCGATCGCGCCATGCCGGTGCGCGCGCCGCCAATAGAGTCCGATCAGAAGCGACGGCGCGAAATTGGCGACGGCGCTGAAGGAGATGAGGCCGATGGTCGCCAGCGGCAGCAAGCCGGCGATGGTCTTGTAATAGGCATAAGCGGCCAAAAGGATCGCCACCACGGCGATCCTGCGCACCGTGAAGGCGAGTTCGCCGAGATTGGCATCGTCATGCCGGCGCCGCAGCAGCCAGGGCATCACCAGTTCGTTGCCAACCATCCCCGAAAGCGCCATGCAGGCAACGGCGACCATGCTGGTCGCGGCGGAGAGCCCGCCGATGAAGACCAGCGCCGTCAGCCAATCGGCGCCTGCCGAAAGCGGCAGCGAGAGGACGAAGGTATCGGGGACGCCGCTTGCTCCGAAGCGCACCTGGCCGGCCATGGCGATCGGCACGACGAAGACATTGATCAGCAGAAGATAGAGCGGGAACAGCCAGCGCGCGGTCTTAAGGCTCCCCTTCTGGGCATGCTCGACCACCGCGACGTGGAATTGCCGCGGCAGGCAGAGAAAGGCGAAGCCGGACAAAGCCGTGATAGAGAGCCAATTCGCATTCGGTCCGGAATGCGCCAGCTTCGCCGTGCTGGAAATCGCCTGGGCCTTCGCCGCGAGATCCGCCGGGCCGTCGAACATGTGCCACACGACGAAGATCCCGGCGGCCAGGAAGGCACAGAGTTTCACCAGGGATTCCATGCCGATCGCCAGCATCATGCCGCGATGCTGCTCGCTCGCCTGGATATGCCGCACGCCGAACAGAATGGTGAAGGCCGCCATCAGCAAGGCCACAAGGAAAGCGGCATCGAGCCAGGGCGGCAAGTCGGCGTTGAGCGGCCCGATCCCGCCGTCATGGCCCGATAAAGCCGCGAAGCTGAAAGAAACCGCCTGAAGCTGCAGCGCGATATAGGGCATGGCACCGGTGACGGCGATCAAGGTCGCCAGCACCGCGACGCCGCGGCTCCGGCCGTAGCGCGCGCCGAGGAAATCGGCGATCGAGGTGACGTTCTGGCCTTTGGCGAGCGTCACGATCCGCTGCATCAGCGGCGTCGCGAACACGATCACCAGCACCGGCCCGACATAGATCAGCGCG
>DASYDA010000404.1:0-7125 GCA_036499865.1 Dongiaceae bacterium
TCGGTCGTGGGGCGTTTCCAGCTTTCCGGGCTGCGACTCCAGGTCTACCTCATGCGCCTGCCTTCAGGTGCCGATTTCACGGATACATTGCGCCGGGCCTCCGCCGATCGGCGTGCCCTCTCGGTCCAGCCGGATTTCGAATTCGTGAGCCTGGGCGATACAAGCAGCGCGAAGCCGCCGCAATACGCGCTCCAGCGCATCCACGCCGACCGGGTGCCGGAAGCGGATCGCGGCCAGGGCATCACCGTCGCGCTGATCGATAGCGGCGTCGATACGCGGCATGAATCGCTGCAGAAGGCCCGCATCGCCGCGATCGACGTCATCAATGACGGCGCCGCGCCACCACCCGAAACGCATGGCACGGTGATGGCCAGCATCATCGCGGGGAACGGCAAGGTGCGAGGCCTGGCGCCGGGCGTCGATCTCCTGGCCATCCGTGCCTTTTCCGAGATCGATCCGGAATCAGGAGAATCCAAATCCGATTCCTTCCATGTCGCAAAAGCGGTGTCGCTCGCTTTGGATCGGCATGCGCGCATCATCAATTTGAGCCTCGGGGGACCGAACGACCCCCTGGTCCGTCTCTCCATCGTACAGGCGGTTCTGACCGGAACTTTGGTGATCGCCGCCGCGGGCAACGGGGGGCCCGACGGGCCGCCGGTCTATCCCGCGGCACAACGCGGCGTCGTCGCAGTAACGGCGACCGACGACAAGGACCGCCTGTTTTTGGGCGCCAGCCGTGGCGACTACATCGCCCTGGCGGCGCCCGGGGTCGCGATCCTGGCCGCCAAACCGGGCACGCAGCCCGGGGGCGCCTTCGACTACTTCACCGGCACATCCATGGCGACCGGCTATGCGACCGGGCTTGCGGCATTGCTGCTGGCCGCCGATCCGCAGATGACCAGCCCCGACGTCTTGAAGGTCATGGAGACCAGCGCCACCGACCTAGGTTCCCCCAAGAAAGACCCGGAATTCGGGTGGGGCCGGATCGACGCGGCAACGGCTTTTTCGCAAACATCGCAGGCCGGTGCGTCGAACTAGCGACCGAATATGCGCTGCGCCGTTAGCCGCCAGATATCCCAAGGCGCGTTTTCAACGCTGCGGGAATCGAAGAGGTCGTAATCCCGGCGTTTCAGCCGTTGAATCTGCAGGCGCGCGAGCCGCGCCGGAATCTGGGCAGCCCAGGCCGAGCGAGACGGCTTCATGTCTCGAACGGCGTCGAGGTGAAACTTCGCCCGTTCGGCCACCACCGCTGCCGCGCGGTTCAGCGCCGCTTGGGGTTTCAGCTCGTATAACTGCTGAATGGAGACGCCGGCCTCGTCCAGCACCGAGGCCGGCAGCATCGATCGGCGATGCCCGGCGAGATAGACCGTGGACCGCACCGCCCCAATGAGGCCGATCGCGATCCCGACGCGACGCGCCATTTCGGCGAACGGCTCCGCCTCGCAGTCGACCCCTGTGGCGCCGAGCATGAGCGCGATCAGATTGCCGGAGGTTTCGGTGGCGTAGGCTTCCAGCGCGGCCAGATCCTGCGGCGGTTCGGGGTCCAGATCGCGTTCGCGCGCATCGATCATGCGATCCAGCCGGGCTCGCGGCAGCGCGCGACGACCGAGGAGTTCGGCGAGCGCGGAGACGACGGCATGACGGCGCGGCTTCCCCTCGAACAGCTCCGCGACCGCCTCTCGCCACCATTGCAGCCGGATAAGGCCCAGCATCGATTCGCTGACCGAATCGCGGATCAGGGCCAATTCCAGATTGAACGCCGAGAGCACGGCGAGATCGGGTGCATAAGCGCGCGGCGCTGCAAGAACGGTCAGGAATCGGTCCCGATCCAGCCGTCTGATCTGATCCAGACAGTAAGCGACGTCCGATTCCACGACTAAGCCTCAGTGTCAGAATGCATTTTTGATAGTCCGTTGTCTCTACTACGTCATCCTGTAGAATACTGCCAACGGCCGCCCGGTAACGAAATCGGGGGCTTGATCGAGGGGGGATTGGACATGGGTAAATTTTTCGAGAATCTACATCGGGTATTGGCCGCGGGCCTTGTGCTCGCGATCCTGGTCGCGGTCTGGCGGCATTCCGACATCATGGGGACCAGCGCCTACATCACGGCCGTCTTCCGCTGGATCCACGTCTTCACCGGTATTCTCTGGATCGGCCTGCTCTATTATTTCAACTTCGTGCAGATCCCGTCGATGCCGAAGATCCCGGACGAGCAGAAACCGGCGATCGGCAAGGTGATCGCACCCACCGCCTTGTTCTTCTTCCGCTGGGCCGCCGCCGCCACGGTGGTGTTCGGCCTGCTGACCGCCGGAGGCAACAGGTGGTTGCCGGACGCTCTGACGTTCCAACCGGGCACCGTGACCATTGGCGTCGGCATGTGGCTGGCCCTGATCATGGCCGCCAATGTCTGGTTCGTGATCTGGCCCAATCAAAAGAAGGTGCTCGGCATCGTGCAAGCGGATGCCGACGCCAAGAAGGCGGCCGGGCGAATCGCGATGATCGCCTCGCGGGCCAACGTCATGCTCTCCATCCCCATGCTCTATTGCATGGTGCTGCAAAAGATGGGCTGAGTTTCGGAGCACCACACGCTGAAGCGGGGCTTTCGAGCCCCGCTTCTTTATGCTCAATCGACCGCGATCAAAGCGGCGGCGACCTTTCGCCCTTCGGCGGCCAGCACGTTATAGGTGCGGCAGGCGGCGCCGGTATCCATCGGTTCGATGACGACACCCTTGGCCCGGAGGGCCGTCCGGAGCGTGCCCGGGATCATCGCCATGCGGGCACCGCAGCCGATCAGCAGGAGATCGACCTCCCCCGCTTCGCCGGCTGCCACGATCGGCGCCAGGTTTTCCATGGAAAGCGCCGCCATCTCCAGGACCGGCCAAGCCACGGTCCGGCTGGGAAACACCAGGATCGAACCGGTGTAGAGCGTTCCGGTCACCCGGAACCGGCCATCCCCATAGCTCTCGACGATCTGCCGACCCTGCGGAACGAGGGGGGTCAGATCCATCGATCAGCGGGCGCCCGTGCGCGAGACCGTGCCGGATTTGCCGCCGCCGGCATCCTTCGGCGCCGGCTCCTTGCCGCGGATCCGGTGCAGATGCATGTAGAGCAGCAGCGGCGTTGCGACGCAGATCGTCGAATAGGTGCCGATCACGATGCCCCAGATCATGGCTATCGCGAAACCGCGGATGACCTCGCCGCCGAACAGACCCAGCGCCAGCACCGAGAGCAGCGTCAGGCCGCTGGTGACGGTGGTTCGGCTCAACGTTTCGTTCAGCGAGAGATTGATGAGATCCTTGAGCGGCATGGACTTGTAGCGCCGCATGTCGTAGCGGATGCGGTCATAGATGACGACCGTGTCATTGACCGAATAGCCGGCGATGGTGAGAACCGCCGCGACGGTGGTGAGGTTGAACTCCATCCCAGTCAGCGCGAAGAGGCCGACGGTGGTGACGCAATCATGGAACAGCGCCAGCAATGCGTTGATGCCGAACTGCCATTCGTAGCGGAACCAGACATAGGCCATGATCCCCAGCATGGCCAGGATCGAGGCCCAGACGGCGCTGCTCTTCAGCTCCTCGCCGACCTTGGGGCCGACGGTCTCGGTGCGTCGGTACTGCCACTTGTCGCCCAGCGAGGTCTTGATCTTGGCGACGGCGTCCTGGGTCGCCTTGTCGCCACCCGCCTGTTGCGGGATGCGAATCAGCACGTCGTTGGGCGCGCCGAAGGTCTGCAGCGTCACCTCGCCGACATTGAGGGCGTCCAGCTGCGTGCGCATCTGGGCGAGATCGACCGTCTGCTCGGCCTGCACTTCCATCAACACGCCGCCGGCGAAATCGATGCCGAAGTTCAGCCCCTTGGTGAACATCAGCACCACGCTGCCGATCACCATGATGACCGAGAGCACGAAGGCCGGTTTGTGGAAGCGCATGAAATCGATGCGCGTATTGGCCGGGACCAGGTGGATGGGCTTGTACATCGCTTCTCAGGTCCCTCAGAGCGGCAGCAGCTTGGGTCGCGTGCGGCGCAGCCACATCGAGGTCATCAGCCGGGTCACGAAGACCGAGGTGAAGAACGAGGTGGCGATGCCGATGATCAGCGTGATCGCGAAGCCCTTGATCGGCCCGGAGCCGAATTCGAACAGGAAGCAGGTCGCGATGAAATGCGTGACGTTGGCGTCGATGATGGTGGCCTGGGCCTCGCGGTAACCAGCCTCCATGGCCGTCACCGGGGAGCGGCCGTTGCGCATCTCCTCGCGGACGCGCTCCAGGATCAGCACGTTGGCATCGACCGCCATGCCGAGGGTCAGCACCATGCCGGCGATGCCGGGGAAGGTCAGCGTCGCACCCAGGATGCTGAGCGCGCCCATGATGAGGACAAAGTTCAGGACCAGCGCGATATCGGCGAAAATGCCGAACAGGCCGTAGAGCACCACCATCGCCACGACGATCGCCACGACGGCGATGATGCAGGCCTTTTTGCCGGCTTCGATCGAATCCGCACCGAGATCGGCACCCACGGTGCGCTCTTCGATGACCGTGAGATCGGCCGGCAGGGCGCCGGCGCGGAGCAGCAGCGCCAGCTCATTGGCGCTTTCAACCGTGAAATTGCCGCTGATGATACCGCTGCCACCCAGAATGGCATCCTTGATCACCGGTGCACTGATGATCTTGTTGTCCAGCACGATCGCGAAACGGCGTCCCACATTCTTCGCGGTCGCATCGCCGAATTTCCGCGCGCCGATATTGTCGAATTTGAAAGAGACCACCGGCTGTGCGCCGTTCTCGAAGGTCTGCTGGGCGTCCACCAGGCTTTCACCATGGATCAGGACCGCCTTTTGCACGATCAGCTTGTCGGCCCCGTCACTGCGAGGATTGGCTACATCCAGAACCTCGTCGGTCGGCGCAGGCTGGCCGCTGGTCATGGCGTTCTCGTCGACCATCTGGAAGGTCATCTTGGCGGTGGTGCCGATGATCTTCTTGATAAATTGAGGATCCTTGACGCCTGGAAGCTGGACCACGATGCGGTCGTCGCCCTCACGGATAATCGTCGGCTCCTTGGTGCCGGTCTGGTCGATACGCTTGCGGATGACCTCGATCGATTGGTCGATGACTGTCGATTTCAGCTTCTTCAACGCGTCGTCGCCGTAGCGGGCACTGACCTGGCCGTCATCGCCGATCTGCAGATCCATGTCCGTCGTGGCGGATTGGATCAGCGGCCGAGCCCGCTCGATATCGGCGGGATCACGCAACTTCAGCGACACCGCGCCATTCGCGACACCGAGATTGAGATAGCCGATCCTCGGTTGAGCGCCGTTCAGCTTGTCGCGGATATCGTTGACGGCGGATTCGAGCCGGCTGGTGACGAGCCCCTTGGTATCCACCTCATAAAGCAGATGCGAGCCGCCCTGCAGATCGAGGCCGAGGCTCACCACGGTCTTCGGAACCCAGCCCGGCAGCGAGCCGAGCTTGTCGCGCGCGATCAGGTTGGGTGCGGCGAACAGCACACCCAGCAAGATGATGCCGAGGATGATGGCGATCCGGAGCTTCGAAAAATGCAACATCGTAACCTGCGCGCTCGCCGACGATGCCGATCAGGCGTCGTTCGCGCCTTCCTTGGAGACAGTGGCGGGCTTGGCGGCCTCCGGGCTCTTGTTCACCACGTCCGAGATGGCGCTGCGCACCACGCGGACCTTGACGCCTTGGGAGATCTCGACTTCGACGTCGTTGTCGGCCTCATTGGCCTTGGTGATCACACCGAGGATACCGCCGCTGGTAACGATCCGGTCACCCTTCTTCGCCGCGCGCACCAGGGCCTGGTGCTCTTTGGCTTTCTTCTGCTGGGGGCGGATCATCAGGAAATAGAAGACGCCGAAGATCAGAATCAGTGGGGCAAAGCTCATGATGCTTTCCAAGCCGCCGCCAGCGGACGTCCCACCACCAGTGGCCTGAGCTAAAGCCTCAGAAATAAACATCAATTTCTCCCGTCCGCATGGTTTTTCCGGGCCAATTCAACGGCCCGGGCAAGATTGGCCGGGACTATACCCATCGGACTTGGAAAAGCAACGCGGATGACAAGATCGTTAAGAAAGCGCGGCGACGCCGGCCGCGTTCAAACTCCCGGCTGCCGCCGGAGCGCGTCCAGCAAAGCCTTGTTCAGGAAGCCGTCCTGTGGCCATCCCATGGAAGCCTGGAACAGCCGAGCCGCCTTGCGGGTCTTCAGGCCGAGAATGCCATCGACCTTGCCGATATCGTAGCCGCGCGCCGCGAGCCGGGTCTGCAGCTCCTCCCGATCGGCAAGAGTGAGCGGCGGCTCCGAGACCGGCCAGGCGGTCTGGATATTGGGTCCGCCGAGGATGCGCTGGCCGAGCATGGCGACCGAGAGCGCATAGCTGGTCGAGTAATTGTATTTCAGGATCGTCTTGTAATTCTTGGTGACCAGGAAGACCGGCCCCCGCCAACCGGCCAGCGCCAGGATGGTTGTTCCGCCGGGCACCATCGGCAAAGGCGTGCCGTCGATCCGCATCACGCCGAGCTGGCTCCAGTGCTCGACCGGCTGCTCCACATCGAGCTCGGCCTGCTGATAAGGGAAGCCCAGCGGCACCTTCACCTCGTAGCCCCAGGGCATGTTCGGGATCCAGCCGGCATGCTGTAGGAAATTACCGGTGGAGGCGAAGACGTCGGGCATCGAGGTCCAGAGATCCGGCGCGCCGGAATGATCCGCATCGACCGCGAGCTCGAGATATTTGCTGGGCAGGAACTGGTTGTTGCCCATGGCACCCGCCCAGGAGCCGATCATCTTCTCGACTGGAATCCTGTAGCGGGTCGAGAGCGCCAAGGCGGAAAGCATCTCGGTGCAGGCGAAATTGCTGCGCTGGGCGCCATAGCCGAGATTGGACAGTGCCTCGAAGACATTGACGTCGCCGAAGCTGCGGCCGAAATCGGTCTCGATGCCCCAGATCCCCATCAGGGTGCCGGAATCGACACCGTATTGCCGCGCAGCGGCATCGACCACGTTGCGGTTGAGCGCATATTGCTGCTGGCCGCGGGCCACCCGGTCATCGGAGACGGCGCGCGACAGATAGGTCCAGACCGGGGTCACGAATTCCGGCTGCTTGGCCTG
>DASYDA010000405.1:0-13670 GCA_036499865.1 Dongiaceae bacterium
CGCTACCACCTCTATGCTTCTCTTGCCTGCCCCTGGGCGCATCGTGCGCTGATCTTCCGCGCGCTGAAGCAGCTCGGGGGCATGATCTCGCTCTCCGTGGTCCATTGGCATATGGGCGAATTCGGCTGGAGCTTCGAACCCGGCGAAGGCGTGGTGGCGGATCCGATCCTCGGCGCCCGGCATCTCTCGGAGATCTATGTCGCCGCCGATCCCAGATATACCGGCCGCGTCACCGTGCCGGTGCTCTGGGACAAGCAGCGCCGGACTATCGTCAACAACGAATCCTCCGAGATCATCCGCATGCTGAATTCCGCCTTCGACGGGATCGGCGCGGCACCCGGCGATTACTATCCGGTGGAACTGCGCGGGGAGATCGATGCGTTGAATGCGCGGATCTACGACACGATCAATAACGGCGTCTACAAAGCGGGCTTCGCCACCACGCAGGAGGCCTATGAGGAAGCGCTGGCGCCTTTATTCGAGACGCTGGATTTCCTGGAGGACCGGCTCGCCACCCGCAAATATCTCTGCGGCGCACGCATCACCGAGGCCGATTGGCGGCTGTTCACGACCTTGGTGCGTTTTGATGCGGTCTATGTCGGACACTTCAAATGCAACATCCGCCGCATCGCCGATTATCCGCGACTTTCCGCTTATCTGAAAAGCCTGCTCGCCGTGCCGGGGGTGCGCGAGACCGTGCATCTCGACCACATCAAGCGGCATTATTACGGCAGCCACAAGACCATCAATCCCACCGGCATCGTGCCGGTGGGACCCGAACTGGGTTGGGCGAAATAGCGGGATCAGGCCGCCTTGGCCTGCTTCACCGGATGGACCGTGCGGAAGCCGATATTGATACGGTTCCAGGTGTTGATCAGCCCGATGGCGACGGAGAGCTTCACCATCTCCTCCTCGCTGAATTCCCGGCGCGCCGCTTCATAGACATCGTCCGGCACGCCGTGTTCGGGGATTTTGGTCAGGGCTTCGACCCAGCCCAGAGCCGCGCGCTCCCGGGAGGTGTAAAGCGGCGATTCCCGCCAGGCGTTCAGGAGATAGATTCGCTCCTCGCTCTCGCCATGTTGGCGGGCGTCCCTGGTATGCATGTCGAGGCAGAAAGCGCAGCCGTTGATCTGCGAGGCCCGCATTTTCACCAGTTCCAGCAGGCTGCCTTCCAGCCCGCAATTCTTAACCGATTCGGACAAGGCCAGAACCGCCTTGACGATCTCCGGCGCGGCCTGGACGAAGTTCAATCTCGCTTGCATCTGTCTTCTCCTGAGGGGTTTCGATATAGAGAAGACGAAATGCACCCGGTTCCTGTGACAGGTTGCGAATAGCGAAAAACGTCGCTGACAGGATGAAATGCCCAGGCTATTGTGGGATTCAGGGGAAATGAGCGACACATGAATCGAAAGAGCCCAGCTTCAGAGGATGCCGAAGCGCCGCGCCGCGAGCAGGAGCGTCTCGAGGCGTTGCATCGATACGAGATCCTGGATACGCCCCCGGAAGAAGCCTTCGACCGGCTGGTGGCGATCGCGTCTTATATCTGCGGTGCGCCGATTTCGCTGGTGTCGCTGGTGGACGAGACGCGCCAATGGTCCAAGGCCCGCAAAGGCCTCGATGTACCGGAAACGCCGCGGGCGATGTCGTTTTGTGCCCATGCCATCCATTCCGACAATCTCATGATCGTCGAGAACACCACCGAGGATGCGCGCTTCGCCGAAAACCCCTTGGTGATCGGGGAACCGAAGATCCGGTTTTATGCCGCTGCGCCATTGCGCGGCCATAACGGCGCGCGGCTCGGCACGCTCTGTGTCATCGACCGCAAGCCGCGATCGCTGGACGCGGAACAACGCGCCCGGCTGGTCGATCTCGCCGCGATCGCGGTCAATGAAATGGAATTGCGGCTGCGGAACCGCAAGCTGACCGAACTCAACCGCACGGATCCCATGACCGGCATCTACAACAGGATGCATTTCATGGAAGCTGCGGAAGTCGAGCGGGTGCGATCCAATCGCTACAACCGCCCCTTCAGCATCCTCGCCTTCGATATCGACCACTTCAAGAAGGTCAACGACAGCTGGGGCCATGCGGCCGGCGATAGCGTGCTCATCGGCGTGGCGAAAGAGGCGAAGACACTGCTCCGTCGCCAGGATGTCCTGGCGCGGACGGGCGGCGAGGAATTCGCCATCCTGATGCCGGAGACGAACCGGGAAGGCGGCGAGGTCATCGCCGAACGTCTCCGCGTCCGCATCGAGAACGCGAAGTTTCGCCATGAATCGACGGAGATCGCCGTGACGGTGAGCCTCGGCCTTGCCGAGGCGGATCAGGTCGCCGATATCGCCGAAACCATGAAGGAAGCCGACACGGCGCTCTATGAAGCCAAGCGAAGCGGCCGCAACCGCCTGGTAATCGCGCCGGACAAGGTCTTCGGCTGAGCGACGTCAGCCTGATTGAGCGAGGCTAGTCGGCGGGCCTGTGCTGCTTGCGCCAATCCGCGGCGCGCTGGTGGGCCTGTGCCCGTTCGTCGGCGGTGAGCTGGGCATCCAGGCTTTGCCGCGTCGCCAGGGCGACCTGCTTGGACAGGGCATCGCCCATGGCATCGGCGCCGAGCAGCAGCCATTTCATCGCTTCGACCTTATCGAGGACAATTCCGGTGCCGGTCAGATAGTCGCCGGCAAGCTGGACCTGCGCTTCCGGCATGCCGCCTTCCGCGGCGACGCGAAACCACTTCGCGGCTTCCGCATCGTTCCGCACGGCGCCGCGCCCGGACATATACATGATGCCGAGATTGAGCGCCGCCGGCGGATAGTTATGCTCTGCGGCCTTTCGATACCAGGACTGGGCCTGGACGAGATCCGCCGGCACGCCGTCGCCGCGTTCGTATTTCAGGCCATTGGCATAGTCCGCGGCGAGCTCCTGCTGCGAGGGCCCCTGTGGCGCCTTGCTGATGAAATAGACAGCCAGCGCGATCAACAGAATCCCACCGAAGACGCCGCCGATGATCAGCGGCATGAAGGTGCGCAGGGTCGGTTGCCGCTTCGGCTTGGCGATTCGATTGAGGGCCATCGGCGCAGGGGTCTCGGACTAGGGGGCGATCCGGTATGGCATATCAACCGCGCCGGATGGGTGCAAATCATCTCTGCCGCTTAACCGGAGAGCTTCTCCTGCAGGAAGCGGCCGCCCCGGAGCAGGCCTTCCTGATCGATGGAATGAACCAGACCCGGCCGGGCCAGGGTTTCGATGGCGATGCCCGCCGCTTCCAATCCGACGTTTGCGGCCGTCATGGAAACGAAGGGCACCACCGGATCGGCCATGCCGTGGACCAGCAGGACCGGCGGCTTGGAACGGCCTTCCTTCAGGAGCATTTCGGGGCCGATCAGGGAGCCGGAATAACCGACGATCGCAGCCGGCGCTTTCGCGCGGCGCGGCCCCACATGCAGCGCCATCATGGTGCCCTGGGAGAATCCGACCAGCCCGAGCTTCGATTCGTCGAATCCGCGCGCCGCCAATTGCTTGTCGAGGAACGCATCCAGCATTGTCGATGCCGTCTTCAAGGCGGTCATCATGGTGTCCGGGGCGATATCCTGGAAACCGAACCATTGATAGCCGCCGAACGGATTCATCTCGCAGGGGAAGGGTGCGTTGGGCGACAGGAATTCCGCGTCCGGCAGCATATCCGCCCAATAAGGCGCCAGCGAGATGAGGTCGTCGCCGTTCGAGCCGTAGCCGTGAAGGAAGACCACGAGCTGCTTCGCCTTGCCGCCGGATTTCGGGGCCGCGCCGGGGCCATCGAGTTCTTTCATGAAAACATTCCCTTTTTGTCGGGCGACAATCTACAGCGGCCGGCCGTTGCGGTAATAGTGCCAAAGCATGCGCGCGGCGTAAGAGCGGAACGGCCGCCAGGGTTCGGCGAGCTTCAGCAATCGCTTGGGCTCCGGCCGTTCCTTCAGTCGTTTCAGCATTTGCGCCGCCACCATCAGCGCCAGGTCCTGCGCCGGCATGATATCGGGGCGCCTCAGGCTGAAGAGAAGAAAGACTTCCGACGACCAGCGGCCGATGCCTTTCACGGTGGAGAGCGTGGCGATCGCCTCTTCGTCTTCCATGCGCCGGAGCTTCGATACCGAAAGCCGGCCCTCGAGAAAGGCCGCGGCGAGATCGCGGCCATAGACCACCTTCTGCCGCGAGAAGCCGACGGCGCGGAGGTCGCCATCGGTCAGCGCCGCGAAGCTGGCAGGGTTGAGCTTGGGCAGCCGCTCCAGCAGCCGCCCGGTGATCGCCCGGGCCGAAGCGGTCGAGACCTGCTGGGCGATGATCACTTCCATCAGCGTCGCGAAGCCGGCGGTCCGATAGCGCGGCGGTGGTGGCCCGATCTCGGCAATCGCCGCCGCCATTTCGCGATCCGCGCCCGCCAGATGGTCGAGCGCCTGTTGCAGCAACCCTGAGTCTTCTTTAATCCTGCCTGCCATGATCCCGTCCTTCGGACCTTCGATTGTTACGCGATTCGCGCCGAGCCCGACAGGCCATCTCCATCTCGGCCACGCACATTCCGCGCTGCTGGCCTGGCGCACGGCCGAGCGATCGGGCGGGCGGTTCCTGCTGCGGATCGAGGATATCGACCGCTCCCGTTGCCGGCCTGAATTCGAGGCCGCCATCGCGGAGGATCTCGCCTGGCTCGGCCTCGATTGGGAACGGCCGGTGCGGCGGCAATCGGAACATTTCGAAGAATATGGTTCGGTGCTTTCGCGATTGGAGGAAATAGGCGTTCTTTATCCCTGCTTCTGCAGCCGCAAGGACATCGCCGCCGCCGCGAGCGCGCCGCATGGTTCAGAGGGCGTGATCTATCCCGGAACCTGCCGCAATCTCGATCCGATTCTTGCGGTGGAACGGCAGGCCCGGGGCGATCCCTTCGCGCTGCGGCTGGATGTGGCGAAGGCCCATCGAATCTCCGGTCCGATCGCATTCCGCAATATCGAGCCGGACGGAAACGAGCGCGAAATCCCGGCTCGGCCGGAACGGTTGGGGGATGTGGTCCTAGGCCGCCGCGACGTGCCGGCCAGCTATCATCTCTGCGTCACCTGGGACGACCATGTGCAGGGCGTCAATCTGGTCATCCGCGGCGAGGATCTCAGGGATTCGACCCATATCCATCGGCTTTTGCAGGCGCTTTTGGGTCTTGCAACCCCGCATTACCGGCACCACCTCTTGCTCACGAATGAAACGGGCATCCGCCTCTCCAAACGGGACGGGGCCCAGGCGCTCCGTGCCCTCAGGGCGGCGGGCGTGGATGGGGGCGCGGTGCGGGCGATGGCTGGATTTCCAGATGCGTAGAGCTTGGTCCAAGGCGCATTCTTCCAAGGCCGTCCGCTGATGCCGGATTTTCACAACATGATCCCCGAACTGGTGGCGCTCGCCCAGGTGATCGTGATCGACCTGGTGCTGGCCGGCGACAACGCGATCGTGGTGGGCATGGCGGCGGCCGGCCTGCCGGCGAACCGTCGCGTAAAGGTGATCTTCATCGGCATCGCGGCGGCGACCGTGATGCGCATTCTGTTCGCCCTGGTCGCGAACCAGCTTCTGGTGATCATCGGCTTGACCCTGGCAGGCGGTATCCTACTGCTCTGGGTCTGCTGGAAATTCTGGCGCGAGCTCAATCAGCAGCGGCGCGCCCATTCAGAGGCGGCGAAAAGCTCGGACCCGCATGGCGAAAGCTATGCCGGTTCCGTCGATAATCTGGTCGCCGCCGGCCCCACCAAGACCGTGCGCCAAGCGGTGGTGCAGATCGTGCTGGCCGATCTTTCCATGTCGCTCGACAACGTGCTGGCGGTTGCCGGCGCCGCCGCCGAGCATACCTGGGTGCTGGTGATCGGCTTGGTGCTCTCGGTCGGCCTGATGGGCGCGGCGGCGACCCTGATCGCCGGCCTCCTCAAGCGCTATTACTGGATCGCCTATATTGGATTGGCCATCATCCTCTGGGTCTCGGTGGACATGATCTATCGCGGCAGCAACGAGGTGATGGATAAGATCAGCGAAGCCAACGCCCCCGGAATTAGCGCCCCCGGGAATAACACTCCGGTCGCCCAGCCGGCGGTCAACGCGCCTTAGTCCAGGCAGGAGATCAGGCGCTGGCGGCGGTTGCGACGGCTTCCGATACTTCGGAAACTCCCGCTTCCGCGCCGCGCGACATGGAGGCGCGGCGCCATTTCCAGGTCAGGCTGAACTCGCTGAAATCGGCGGCCGGCATGGGCCGCGCGATGTAATAGCCCTGGGCGAACTCGCAGCCCAGCGAGGCGATGAAATCTAGCGCTTCCGAATCCTCGATGCCCTCGGCCACGGTCTGCATGTCCAAGGCATGGGCGAGCTGCACGATCGCACGCACGATGGCCGCATTGTCCCGCGACTGGTGCAATCCCATGACGAAGCTCTTATCCACCTTGACCTCGGTGAAGGGGAGCTGCTTCAGGCGCACCAGGGAGGAATAGCCGACGCCGAAATCGTCGATCGACAGCTTGAAGCCCTTGAGCCGCAGGCGCAGCAGGGTTTCCGCCGCGAGCAGGCGGTCGTTCATGACGGCGCCCTCGGTCAATTCGAGGGTGATGGCATCGGTCGGAACGCCTTCGGCTTCGCAGATGCCGGCCAGCATGTCGGGAAGCCCGGTATCGAAGGAGCAGCTCGCCGAGAGATTGACGGCGATGCCGAGCTCCGACCCCGCCTCGGCCCAGAGACGCCGCTGATGCACCGCCTGGCGGAAGATGTATTCGCTCAAGGAGTCGATCATCCCGGACTGCTCGGCGATGGCGACCACGCTCTCCGGCGACACCATGCGCCCCGCGGAATCCTTGCAGCGCAGCAGGGCCTCGACCGCGGTCACCGCATTGCCGGCAAGCGAGATTTTCGGCTGATAATTCAATGTCACCGTGCCGGCTTCGATACAGGTCGCCAGCGTCTTCGCGGAGAAGGTCTCGTTCTCCGCCGCGATGCGGTCCAGAATCTCGAGCAGTTCGGCGCGGCGGAACGGCTTCTGCACCACCGCGGCGACGGTGAGACCGCGCTGGCGCGCGTTCTCGCGGGCGAGTTCGATGACGCGCATATCGGTGCCGGAAAGCAGCACGATGCGGGAAGAAAAGGCGCGCGATGCCAGCGCCGTCATCACCTGCACGCCGTCGGTGCCGGGCATCTGCAGATCGAGCAGGATGACCGCGGGATGATGCGGCGCCTTCTCTCCCGATTTGCCGTCCCCGAGGATATTGAGCAATGCGGCGCCGCTTTCCGCCACCAGCGTGTCAAAGCCCGCTTCCTGGGCGATCATGCCGACGATGTTGCGGATCGCCGGCTCGTCATCGACGACGATCGCCAGAGGTTGCGTGGCCATCACGGCGGTGGCGCCGGGGCCGAGGGGGCCGATTGGACCGATTGGACCGTTGGGCGACATGACAGCATTCCCTTCCGCGCGAGATCGGGCCGACCTCGGGGAGAGCCTGCCCAACGATGCGCGCCAGAGTTGATTCCCCCGGTAGAAGCGGGGAAACAACTGGAATTAATAGGTGTAAAGATTAGGACCCAAAACGCTAACGCGAGGTTAATATCGGTTGGATTCGGGTCTTAACCAGTGAGACGAATATCACCCAGGGTGTGGGATCCGAACGCAAAATCGTGATATTCCGGAGGCCAAGCCGCTGATAAGAATGGGGAGTTCCGCCGCCAGGCCCTGAATGCAGCGGGATCGACGCCAAAAAGCCCAAATCCGGGTGAAAATCGGGGCCGGTACAATGCGATGACCAGTCTGAACGAGCCCACCCCGCCCGCGATGAAGGCGCCGCCGCCCCACCGGGGGATCGGCGGTCGCGCGCATGACGTCACGCATAAGGCCATCGCCTATTCGCGGCTGCTGACGCGGAAATTGATGACCTCGCGGCTGCGCGACAGCGAGGTGGCGCTGCTCATCATCGCCGTCGCGATCGGCGCCGCGGTTTCCGTCGTGACCTGCGTCACCGGCCAGGCGCTGATCCTTCTCCGCATCGCTTTGTTCGGCTCGATCTATGCGGCCCGCCTCAGCAGCGCGGCGGGGATCGATCCGCTGCGGCTGATGGCGGTGCCGATCATCGGAAGTCTGGCTTACGGCTTCATCGCCTATGGCGAAAGACGCCTGCGCGGGCGGGACGTGGTCGATCCTATCGAGGCCAATGCGCTCTATGGCGGCAAGATGTCTCTCCGGGATTCGATAGCACTTGCGATCATGACCCTATTCTCCGCGGGCATCGGCGCTTCGGTCGGCATGGAGGCCGCCTACACCCAGAGCGGCTCCGGCCTCGCCTCGCGGGTGGGGCAGATTTTCCGCTTTCGCCGCCAGGATCTCCGGACCTTGGTCGGCTGCGGGGCGGCGGCGGCGATCTCCGCCGCGTTCAACGCACCCTTGGCGGGTTCGTTCTACGCCTTCGAATTGGTGATCGGCTCCTATTCCCTAGGCGCGCTGGCGCCGGTCGGCATGGCGAGCGTCACCGCCGCGGTGGTGGGGCGCACCTTCTTCGGCCTGGAGCCTTTGATCTACATCCCGGACCAGGTGCCGCCCGGCAATGTGGACTTCATCTACTTCGCGCTGATCGGCGGCGCGGCGGCGCTGGTGGGGGTCGCCGCCATGCGCACGGTGACCGGCATCGAGGCAATCCTGCAGCAGCTTCGCCTGCCGCGCGGCATCCGCCCCTTCGTAGGCGGCTTGGTGCTGGCGGGGCTTGCCTTCGCCTTTCCGCAGGTTCTGGGCGCCGGCCATGGCGCGGTGGAGCTGACCACCGGCACCAGCAGCGTGATGGCGCCGGTTCTGCTGCTGGGATTGCTGGCGGCGAAGATCGCGGCTTCCGCGGTTTCGGTGGGCAGCGGATTGCGTGGCGGCCTGTTCAGCTCCTCGCTCTTCATCGGGGCGCTGCTCGGCGCCCTGATCGGCCAGGGTGCCGCCCTGATCAATCCGGCGCTCGGCCATGAGAGCATCACCTTCACCCTGGTGGGCATGGGCGCCGTGGGTGCTGCCATCGTCGGCGCGCCGGTCACCATGATCCTGCTCGTGCTGGAGCTGACCGGCTCCTACAACATCACCATCGGCGTCATCGTCGCGGTGCTGCTGGCGAGCTTCACCGTGCGCCAGTGGTTCGGCTATTCCTTCTCCACCTGGCGCTTCCACCAGCGCGGCCTGAAACTGCGCGGCGCCTATGACATCGGCTGGCTGCAGGACATCACCGCGGAAACGCTGATGCAGCGCGACATGATTTTCGTGAAGTCCTCCGATGCGCTGGATGCGACCCGTGCCGCCTATCCCGCCGGCGATGCGAAGCAGCTCTTCCTACTGGACGACGACAGCGCCTATCGCGGCGTGCTCGAAGTGCCGAACCTGCATCTCGCGAAATCTCCCACCGAAGGCAATGCCCAGCGCGTCGGCGATTTGATCCCGATCAAGCAGCCCGTGGTGCCGCGCCGCACGCCGATCCGCGGCGTCCTGAAGATGTTCGAAGACACCGAGCAGGAAGTCCTGGCGGTGGTCGATTCAACCGTGACGCGGCACGTCATCGGTTACGTGACGGAAGCCTTCGTGCTGAAGCGCTACAACCAGGAACTGGAACGGCGCAGGAGCGAGGAGCTCGGGCACAGCGATCTGTTCGGGCCGGCGAAGGAGGAGTAGGGGCGGGCTTGCTGCCCGCGACCGTGCAGCGGATAGAGCAACCCCCACCCTCACCCGCCCCCAACTTGGGGGCGGGGGATAACGACAGCGCGTCAAATCTTCTCGGCGATGAATTTGATGTGTCGATCGTGATTGCATGAACTTCCCCCTCCCCCAAGTTGGGGGAGGGTTGGGGAGGGGGTTGCTGGTTCCGTTGGTCGGATGTCTGGTGACAAGCCCCGCGGCTACCGCTTCCCATCTTCGACGATGCCCTTGGTGAGCGCGGTCACGCCGACGAGGGCGCCGAGATTCATGGATTCGATGGCGGTGCTGGGGACGATGACGATGGTGGCGTTCTCTTTCTTCAGGCCCTCATAGAGCATGTTCATGGCGCGGAGATGGAAGGCGGTCGGGTTGTCGGCATAGGTCTTCGCGGCCTCGCCGAACTTCTCTGCCACCTGGCGCTCGGAATCGCCGAGGATGACGCGGGCCTGGCGCTCGCGCTCGGCCTGGGCCTGCATGGACATGGCGTCTTCCAAGGCGGGCGGAATCAGCACGTCCTTCACCTCGACCGAGATCACGTTGATGCCCCAGGGCTCGGTGCGGATGTCGATGATCTTCTGCAATTCGGCGCTGATCTTCCCGCGCCCTTCCAGCATATCGGCCAGCATGGTCTTGCCGATCACGTCGCGCAACGCGGTCTGCGAGGCCCAGCTGATGGCGCTGCGATAATCGGCGACGTCGAGCGCCGCCCGCTTCGCATCGAGCACCTTCCAGAAGAGGACCGCATCCACATCGACCGGCACGGTGTCCTTGGTCAGCGTCTTCTCCGCCTTGAAGCCGGTGGTGATGACGCGGATGTCGATCCAATAGGGCACGGTTTCGACGATCGGGATGATGGGGAAGAGGCCCGGCCCCTCCATGGAGCGGAACCGGCCGAGCCGCAGCACCACCACGCGCTCCCACTGATTGGCGACCTTGACCGCGTTGGAGGCGATCGAGGCGAGCAGGAAGGCGAGGATGACGATGGCGGCGGCTTCCGTTCTGGCGCCGGTGGTGGCCGGCCCATAGGCCAGCGCCAGGCCGACGGCGAAGATGACCGCGAAGATCAAGGCCGAGAGTGGATTGCCTTTGAGCATGGCGAGCGACTCCCTTCGGCTGAAGGTGTTCTCTTGCGCGCGGCCCGCAGGGGGCTGATGGGGACGGCCGATCAGGGCACCGTCCGCGGAATAGCCTAGGCCTCGACCATGCCGCACGCAAGGAAGAGGAGATGCAACGAAGGCCGGTAACAGCCGCATTGACGCCACGCTTGTACCGGCGGATACTCGGCTTAAGGGGTTATTCGCGATTACCCCGTGAGGCGGCAGCCTAAAGATCGCGTCCATGCTCCTTTGTGCAGGAGTGGACGCCATGCCGTCGAACACCGACATCACAGTTGCTCAGCTCTTCCGCCTCGTCGGGCTCCCGAATTCTCCCGCGATCATCGATGTGCGGACAGAAGAGGATTTCGCCGCCGACCCTCGCATTCTCCCCGCCGGCTTGCGCCGGGATTGGGCCCGTACTTTGGAATGGGCGGGGTCGCTCGCCGACAACCGAATCGTCGTCGTCTGCCAACGTGGCCAGAAACTCAGCGAAGGAGTCGCCGCCTTGCTGCGCGCGCAGGGGCAGGCGGCGGAAGTGCTGGAAGGCGGCTTCGAAGCCTGGCGCGACGCCGGCTTGCCGCTGGTTTCGACCGGGAAGCTGCCGGCCCGCGACGCGAAAGGTTCGACGGTGTGGGTGACGCGGGCGCGCCCGAAGATCGACCGCATCGCCTGCCCCTGGCTGATCCGGCGCTTCGTCGACGCCTCCGCCGTCTTCCTTTACGTGGCTGCGGCGGAGGTGAAGGCGGTGGCCGAGCGCTTCGGCGCCACGCCCTTCGACATCGACGACACGTTCTGGAGCCATCGCGGCGAGACATGCACCTTCGACACCATGCTGACGGAGTTCGGCCTGCGGAGCGAGGCCTTGAACCGCCTCGCCACGATCGTGCGCGGCGCGGACACCAACCGGCTCGACTTGGCGCCGCAATCCGCAGGGCTTCTCGCGGCGTCCCTCGGCCTCTCCCGTGCCTATCGCGACGATCTGGAACAGCTCGCGGCGAGCATGCTGCTCTATGACGCCTTCTATCGCTGGTGCCGCGATGCGGTCGGCGAGACTCACGACTGGCCAACGCACAATAAGAAAAATTGAGGGGCGCTTGATGGCTGAGTCGAGGCTGCCGGAGGTGCCGACGTTCCGCATGGCGGTGACGGTCTGGGCCAAGGTCGGTTGCCTCAGTTTCGGCGGGCCGGCGGGGCAGATCGCGCTCATGCACCGGATGCTGGTGGAGGAGCTGCGCTGGATCGGCGAACGGCGGTTCCTGCATGCGCTGAGCTATTGCATGCTGCTGCCGGGACCCGAGGCGCAACAACTTGCGATCTATATCGGCTGGCTGCTGCACGGCACCGCGGGCGGGCTCGTGGCCGGCATCCTGTTCGTGCTGCCGGGGGCGGTGGTGATGCTGGGTCTGAGTGCCGTCTATGCGCTTTACCACGACCTGCCCGCCCTCGCCGCGCTGTTCCTCGGCGTCAAAGCCGTGGTGCTGGCGATCGTGGTCGACGCGATCCTGCGCATCGGCCGGCGCGCCTTGAAGAGCCGAGCGGCGGTGGCGATCGCGGTGGCCGCCTTCGTCGGCATCTTCGTTCTGCGGATTCCGTTTCCCGTGATCGTTCTGGGTGCCGGGCTGACGGGATGGCTCGGCCGGCGCTGGGCGCCGCAGGTGTTCTCCGGCGGGGATGGAAAAAATGGCGGGGCGCCCGAGGATGCCGCGTCGCAGGGCGTGGTGGATCGGCTGATCGAGAGCGGCGGGCTCCGCCACACACGCCGTTCCGGCATGACGGCGGCAAAAATGCTGGTGACCTGGCTGTTGGTGTGGCTGGGGCCGGTGGTGGCGATTCGCATCGCCGCCGGCGCGGAGAGCGTCTGGAGCGATATCGGCACCTTCTTCAGCACAATGGCTGTGGTGACCTTCGGCGGTGCCTATGCGGTGCTGGCCTATGTGGCGCAGGCGGCGGTGCAGGGATTTGGCTGGCTGGCGCCGCGCGAGATGGTGGACGGGCTGGGTCTTGCGGAAACCACGCCGGGGCCGCTGATCCTGGTGCTGCAATTCGTCGGCTTCCTCGCGGCGTTCCACTCGCCCGGCGGGCTCAATCCGCTGTCGGCGGGGATCTTGGGCGCGATGTTGACGCTCTGGGCTACCTTCGCGCCCTGCTTTCTCTGGATCTTCCTTGGCGCGCCTTATGTCGAGGCGCTGCGCAACAACCATGCGGCCGCGGCCGCGCTCAGCGCGATCACCGCGGCAGTGGTGGGCGTGATCGCGAATCTGGCGCTCTGGTTCGCGCTGCATGTGCTGTTCAGCGCGACGGAGACGGTGCATGTCGCCGGATTGCGGTTGGAGACGCCGGTGCTTGCGAGCGTGGAATGGCCCGCGGTCGTCATCTCTGCGGCGGCGATGCTGGCAATGCTGCGCTTCAAGCTGGGCGCTCTGCCCACCTTGGCACTGGGCGCGTTTGCAGGGTTGGCGACCTTGGCACTTTAGCTAGTCGCCGGCGCCTTTGCCCAGCGCCAAGGCGAGGTCGCAATAATCCGCCCGCTCGGGCGCGATGTGGCCCATGCGGATCATGAAGTCGATGACGACCAGGGCCACGTTGAACTTGAAGTCCTCGGTCTCGGCGAGGATGCGTTCGACTTCGTCGAGCGTCATCAGGCGGAAATCGGCGATCTCGCCGTCATGGTTGTGCGGCACGAAATCGCCTGGTGAACCCGGGGCGGGGAGTTCGAGGTCGTAGGCGAAGAGCGTGTCGTCGCGCAAATAGCCGTCGAGCTCCATGCGATAGCGGATGGCGCCCACAGGCCGTGCGCGGCGGGCGAGTTCCTTGGCGAGGCCGGCTTCTTCCGCCGCTTCCTTCATCAGATTGTCGAAGGGCGTGATATGGCTGGGCAGGCCGCC
>DASYDA010000406.1:0-4020 GCA_036499865.1 Dongiaceae bacterium
CTCGCCGGAGCCGAAGCCGTCGCCGATGCGGCGAAAGCCCTGGGCGCCAAGGCCATGGCGCAGCGCGTCGACGTCACCCGATGGGCCGACCTGCAGGCGCTCGTGGCTTGCGCCGAGCGCAATTTCGGCAAGCTCGACATCGCGATCCATTGCGCGGGTGTCATCGGCGTCGTCGCCGTCGAGGATATGCAAGAAGACGAATGGGACCGCGTCATGGACGTGAACGCGAAAGGCGTCTTCCTCTCCTGCAAGGCGGCCTTGCCCGCTTTGAAGCGGAACGGCTTCGGCCGCATCGTCAATATCGCCTCGGTCTCCGGCAAGGACGGCTATCAGCGGCTGGCGCATTATAGCGCCTCGAAATACGCCGTGCTCGGCTTCACCAATTCCCTCGCCAAGGAGGTCGCCCGCGACAACATCACCGTCAACGCGATCTGCCCCGGTGTGGTGCAGACGGCGATGTGGGACATCCTTTCCGATGAATACAAGGAAGCCGGCGAGAGCCGGGAGCAATCCTGGCAGCGCCAGCTCATGGCCTTCGTGCCGCAGGGCCGGCCGCAGACGCCGGAGGAAATCGGCGACCTCGCCGTCTATCTCGCGCTCGCCCCCAGCATCACCGGCCAGTCGATCAACATCGATGGCGGCCTCACCTCGCACTGACGGTCTAGGGGACAATATGATCAGCACCACCGTCCTTGTGATCGGCGCGGGCTTTTCCGGGATCTGCCTCGGCGCCAAGCTGCGCGAGAGCGACATCCCCTTCATCATCCTGGAGAAGGCCCAGGAGGTCGGCGGCACCTGGCGCGACAACACCTATCCGGGCGCCGCCTGCGATACGGAATCCCACCTCTACAGCTATTCCTTCCGCCCGAACCCCCACTGGTCGCGCAAATTCGCGGAGCAGCCGGAGATCCTGGATTACCTCAAGAATTGCGCCGCCGAATTCGGCATCCGCAAACATATCCGCTTCGGCGCTGAAGTCTCATCGGCGCGCTTCGACGAAGCCGGCGGCCGTTGGATCGTGGAGATCGCGGATGGTGAAATCATCGCCGCCCAATTCCTGGTCTCCGCCGTGGGCCAGCTCAACCGCCCGTCCCAGCCGCATATCGAGGGCTTGGAGACCTTCAAAGGCGGCATCCTGCACACGGCGCGCTGGGACGAGACCTGCAATCTGACGGGCCAAACCGTTGCGGTCATCGGCACCGGGGCCAGCGCGGTGCAGCTCATCCCGCGCATCGTGAAAGATGTGAAGCGATTGGTCGTGTTCCAGCGCTCGCCGAACTGGATCACCGCCAAGGGCGATCGCCCCTATACCGCCGGCGAACTCGGCTGGTTCCGGCGGGTGCCTCTTCTCACCTGGCTCCACCGTCAGTTCTTCTACTGGCGTTGCGAAAAGTCATGGCCGGAATTCGTGAACGAATCCAAGGCAGCCCGAAAAGCCGAACGCAACAATCTCGGTATACTCGAAAGCGGCGTCGGCCAAGCCACTTTGCGCGAGAAGCTGACGCCCCGATATTCGATTGGCTGCAAGCGCGTCCTGCTGACGGACGATTACTATCCGGCTTTGCAGCAAAGCAATGTCGAACTCGTCACCGACAGCGTGCGGCGGATCGAGGGCAATACGGTCGTGACCGAAAGCGGCCAACGCCATCCCGTCGACATGCTGGTTTTCGCGACCGGCTTTCGCGCGACCGAATTCCTGGCACCGATGGCCATCACCGGCCGCGATGGCCGCGATCTTCATGACATCTGGAAAAACGGCGCCGAGGCCTATCTCGGCATCACGGTTGCGAATTTCCCGAATTTCTTCATGCTCTATGGCCCCAACACCAATCTCGGGCACAGTTCGATCATCTTCATGATCGAGTGCCAGGTGAACTATGTGGTGAAATGCCTGAAGGCGGTGCGCAGGCTCGGCCGGAATACGATCGAGGTGAAGGAGGAGATCATGCGGGCCTTCATCGGCAGGCTGGGCACGGCGTTGCAACGCATGGCCTGGGTCGCCTCCTGCTCGAACTGGTACAAGCTGGCGAGCGGACGCGTCGTCAACAACTGGTCGGGCACGACCTCCTGGTATTGGTGGCGCACCCGCAAGCCCAAGCTCGCCGAATATCGGCTGGACTGAGCGGCGGATCGCCATGCCCAACGCCGACGCGCATCTCCATCTCTTCCGTCACGGCTTTCCGGGCCGCTACGGGAAGCGCTCGCCGGAGACCGGATCCGAGCTGGAAACCTACGAACGCTTCCGCAAAGAGCACGATATCGGCGCCGGCCTGATCGTCGGTTATGAGGGAGACGGCATCGAGCCCGACAACAATCGATACATCCGCGCACTGGCGGAGACACGCCGCTGGATGTCCACTCTCGCTTACGTGGCGCACAATGCGACGCCGGATGGCGATGCCATCGACCGGCTGATGCAGGACGGACACAGAGGCATCGCGGTCTATACCCTGAACGCCGAGGCCGCCCGATCGCTTCTCGGCTGGAACGATGCCTGGGCGAGGCTCGACACGCATCGCGCGATCGTCTCGTTCAACGCGCCCCCGGAAGCGACGGCGGAACTGGCGCCGGTCATCACCAAGAACAGCCGCTGCACTTTCCTCTTTTCGCATCTCGGCTTGCCGGGGCGCCATGCCGCCATTCCAAGCCGGGATACCGCCGCGGCGCGCCTGGCGCCCCTGCTCCACCTCGCGGAATTGCCGAATGCGATGGTGAAGATCTCCGGGCTCTATGCCGTCAGCGATCCGCCGCATGCCTATCCGCATGACAGCGCCACGCCGTTTATCGAAACCCTCCTCGACCGGTTCGGCACCGGACGTTGCTGCTGGGGCTCGGATTTCAGCCCCAGCCTGGATTTCGTATCCTTCGCGCAGACACTCGCGATCCCCGTCCTCGAGAAGCTCCGCGCCTCCGATCGCGATCGCGTGATGGGCGGGAATCTCCTGAAGGTGCTCGGCCGCTAAACGGTGCCCTCGGCGCCCGCGCCGCAGACCAGGGCGCAGATATGCCTGGCGCCGGCGAGTTGCTGCGGCCCCCGGCGCAAGGCCGCCAGCGAAGCCGCGCCGGAAAGATCGGCCGCGACCCCCATCTCGAACCACAGCCAGCGCGACGCGTCGGCCATTTCCTCATCCGTGACCAGGATGATGTCGTCCACTTTGGCGCGGACGATCTCGAACACCCGCTCGTCGGTGCGGCGGGCGCTCATGGTCGGCACCTTCGAGGTGACTTCCGGCAACGTGACCACTTCTCCCTTGTCCAGCGAAGCCTTCAGCGTCGGCGAACCCACCGGCTCGACGCCGATGATCTTGATGGAAGGCTTCAAAGCACGGAACGCCGTCGCCATTCCGGCGATCAGGCCACCGCCGCCGATCGCGATCAGAATGGCGTCGATATCGGGCAGGTTTTCCAGGATCTCCAGGCCGAGTGTCCCCTGGCCGGCAACCACCAGCGGATCGGCGAACGGATGGAAATAAGTGACATGGTGACGCGCGGCGAATTCCAGGGCCGCCGCGTTGGATTCGCTCCATTCGCTGCCGATGATTTCGACCTGGGCCTTCCACGCTTTTATCTTCGCGACCTTCTCCGGCGAAACGCCGGTCGGCACGAAGATCGTCGCCGGCACGCCTGCCACGAAGGCCGTGCGCGCCACCGCCAGCCCGTGATTGCCGCCGGATGCGGTGACGATGCCGTTGGCCACCTCCTCGCGCGGCGCGCCCAGCAAGCGGTTCATCGCGCCCCGCGCCTTGAAGGAGCCGGTCACCTGCAGGCATTCCAGCTTGAGGCTGACCTTCGCCTCCGTGGGCGCTTTCGTCTGGAGCTGGTCCAGCGCCATCACGGGCGTGCGGCGCACCCAGGGCGCGATCCGCTCGCGGGCGGCCTCGATATCGGGAAGCTCGATTATGGCAGTTCTCCTTGATAAGGCGCCGCCACCACGGCGCAGCAATTGCCGGGGCGCACGCGGCCGGGTTGCCGCAAGCCGAACAGGATGCCGTCGGCCTGATAGCTTATCAATTCGGGCGG
>DASYDA010000407.1:0-2246 GCA_036499865.1 Dongiaceae bacterium
CTGCAGTTGCTCGGCCTGCGCCGCCAGTTCCTCCGAGGTCGCCGACATCTGTTCCGAGGCGCTGGCGTTCTGCTGGGTCACCTTGTCCAATTGCTGGATCGCCTGGTTGATCTGGTCGGTGCCGATATCCTGCTCCCGGCAGGCCGCGCTGATCTCCGAGACCAGTTCCGCCGTCTTCTTGATGTCCGGCACCAGCCGGCCCAGCATCTCGCCCGCCTCGCGGGCCACCTTCACGGTCTGCGAGGAGACCGTACCGATTTCCGCTGCCGCCGCCTGGCTGCGCTCGGCCAGCTTGCGGACTTCCGAAGCCACCACCGCGAAGCCCTTGCCGTGCTCGCCGGCCCTGGCCGCTTCCACCGCGGCGTTCAAGGCCAGAAGATCGGTCTGGCGGGCGATCTCCTGCACGATGGTGATCTTCTCGGCGATGGTCTGCATGGCATCCACGGCGCGGCCAACGGCATCGCCGCTGGCCTGGGCGTCGCTGGAGGATTGCCGGGCGATCTTCTCGGTCTGGGTCGCGTTCTCCGCGTTCTGCTTGATGTTGGAGGCCATCTCTTCCATGGAGGACGAGGCTTCCTCGGCCGCCGAGGCCTGCTCGGTGGCGCCCTGGGAGAGCTCCTCGGCGCTCGACGACAGTTCCTGGCTGCCCGCCGACACATTGTCCGACGCGCCCAAGGCCTCAGACACAACGCCGCGGAGCTTATCCAGCATGCGCTCGAGGGCGAGGCCGAGGATGTCGCGATCCGACAGCGGCTTCGCCACCACGGTCAGGTCGCCATTGGCGATCGCATCCGCGACGCCGGCGGTCGTCCGCAGGTTGCCGGTCATGCGGTTCAGCGCATCGACCACATCGCGGATTTCATCGTTGGATTTGACTTCGATGCGCTGATCGAGATCGCCTTCGGAAACGGCGTTGGCGAGAAAGACCGCCCGGCCAAGCCCCTTGCTGATGAGCATGGAGATCCAGATGCCGGCGACGGTCGCGATCAGCAGCGACACCGCCACCGCGCCGATCAGCAGGGTCCGGTCGTCGCTATAATCGTCTTCCGCGTCCTTCTTCGACTGTTGCATGAAGCTCTGGCTGATGCCCACGATATCCGCGAGCTGCGTCTCGGCCTGCTTCATCAGATTGCGACCGTCGCTTTCGGAAAGAGTCTCGGCCTGATCGCGATTGGTGAGGTTGGCCGTCATCAACTGGCGGATCTTGTCCTGCACCGGCAGCCACTGCTCCCAGGTCGCCTGGAACGTGGTCAGCTTCTGTTTCGCTTCGTCATGCGCGACATCGGCGAGCTTGCCCTGCAGCGCCACCGATTCCTGGCGCAGCTTCTGGATCTGACCGTCGAAATCCTGAACCTGGCCGGGATTATCGGCCATGATCATATTCTTCTCGGCGCCGGAAATGGTCTGCAGGTTGATGGCGAGCTGCTCGGAGAGGGAGACCTCCTGCGCCGCGCCATCCACCAGATCGTCCACGGAATCGCGGAGCGAACTCAAACCGTTGATCGCGATCGCCGCCGCCGCCGCCGACAACACGATCACCACCACGAAGGTGACGCCGAGCTTCAATTTGATCGTTGCGCGCATAGACTTGTTCCTTCTTCTTCAGGCGGCGTCCTGCGCCGGCACCGATATTGGGTTTTCCACGGGCGTTCCCTGATCGCCCTCCTCAAAGACTCGATCGATATCTAGAACGACGATGAAATCGCTGCCGCGCTTGCCGATGCAGCGGATGAGTTCCGGCCGCCAGCGCATGCCGATTCTCGGCGTGTCCTCCAGGACTTCGGCCTGCAGCTCGGTCACTTCATGGACTTTGTCGGCGAGCAGCCCGACATTGATCATCTCGCCATCCACCAGCACATCGATGACCACGATGCGGGTATCGATGGTGGGCGACGTCGGCGTCATATCGAATTTCAGCCGGAGGTCGGCGAGCGGCACCACTTTGCCGCGGACATTGACCAGCCCGCTGACGAAAGCGGAACCGCCGGGGACTTCCGTCACCGGCACCTGGTCGAGGATCTCCTGCACCCGCCCGGCTTCCAGGGCGAACAGCTCGCCCTGGAGCGTCAAGGTGAGCACTTCGATGGACCGCTTGTCTTGCGATGGTGTCATGATCCCCCCTTCAGCTTGCCAGTTTCATCGGCTTTTCGCGGCTCTGGCCGCGCGCCACCAGATGGGCGATTTCCAGGATCAAGGCGACGCTGCCATCGCCGAGGATGGTGGCGCCCGAGAAGGTGCCGACGCCG
>DASYDA010000408.1:0-6199 GCA_036499865.1 Dongiaceae bacterium
CTTTGAAATGAACAAGGCGGTACTCCGCTCAGAAAAGATCGAGCGGTGTCCGCAAAACGGAACTTCGCGGGAAGTTCCCGGCCATTGGAACACCGCAACAGGCGAATGAGTCTTCCTGTTGCGGCTTAGTGAATTGCGATATTGGCTCCGGTCATCGTCTCAATGGCCCATGAAATGCAATCGCGAAATCCTACACCATCGCGTTCGGATTGGCGAATGCTCAGCGCGACACGGCGCGCGGTTCGCCCAAGCGGCCATTCCTCGCCCTTTTCCGGGCGCCCCGGCCTTCGCGGAGATTTTCCGCCACCGAATTCTGCCGTCCGCACTCCTCCAGCGCGAGTCCGGTCACCTGCGGCACCGGCTTTCCAGCGATCTCCATGCCCTTGAGCCGCGCCCAAACGGCGCGCCGCTTGTTCACCTGATGCGGTTGGAAGACATCGAGATCGGAGAAGCCGATCGCGCGGTCGATGGTAATGGCGCCGGCAGCCATCGCCGCCTCGTAGAGCTCGAGACCACGCTTGGTGCGCACGATGATCCCGTTGAAGCCGTCATCCTCGCCGACCGGGCCTCCGCCTGGCCAGGCATCCGAAGCGGCGATATCGGCGCCCTGCCCGATCGCATCCGGGCAGATCTTGCAACGCGGCTGGATCATCCACTTGGCTTCATCCTCCCAGAGCTGCTGATAGGTCAGTTCGAAGGCGCGGCCGTCTTTGGTCTCCAGCCGCGTCGGACCGGGATTGCCGTTGCCGCGATACCGGAAGGATGCGAGTTCGTCCTCGCGGATTCCGAAGCGGCGCAAGACTTCCTCCGACTTGCTGAGGTCGGAAGCGCCGCCACAGACCAAAGTCAGTGCATAGCGCATGTGCCGATCGACACGCGGATCGATCCGCGCCAGATTTCGCACCGCCGTGATGTCGCAGGGCTTGGCGATCAGCGCGAAGGGCTCGCCGCGATCGAGGACCTCGGAGAAATCCACCAGCGGCGCTACCGGACCATAGCGCGACCCCGCGCCTTCCAGCACCGCTGCGGCATCGAAGCTGAGCCGCCGCTCGCTGCGCATGGGCGCGGACTGGGATGCCCCCACATGAAGGATGAATTTAACCCGGCCCGAGCTGAGCAGGAACTGGCCGAGCGCCGTCAGCACACCGCCGGTTGAGGCACGGAACCTGACAGCCGGATCTCCGGCATAGCCGAGACTGAGCCGTTCGGCGGAACCCCAGACCGGATCGCGTAAGGCGGCCTCACTCTGCGCTGCCGGATCGGCGCCGTCGATCCTGGTGCCGGGGCAGATCGCGTTGATCCGGGCCAAGGTTGCCTCGCTCAGCGCTTGTCGTGCAACCGGCCGCTCACGCCCTTCCGGCGTCATCACGAGTTCCACTTGGCCCGGTCCGGCCACCGAGCGGCACAACCCGCAGCCGATGCAAAGCCCGTTCTCGACGATTTCCCCAAGGGTTAATGGTCTCAACAACATGATTATCCTGATACTTGGCGGCTCTGGCGGAAAGCCCTGCGCCGATTGGCGGGTTGCATTCTCGAATGTTTAATCTTATGGTATGCCATACTATTCGGTTAGGAGAGTAATGAATGAACGGACTGCGTAAAGTAGCCGCTTTTGTTGAGGATATCTTTGTAGAAGGTGGTCGGGCCGGAACGCCGGTTCGGATGGCAGGCGTTGCGGCTGTGCTGACCAGTCCATGGGCCGGAAAGGGATTTGTGGACGACCTGCGGCCGGCAATTCTGGATGTGGCGCCGCGGCTGGGAGAAGTTCTGGTACCGCGCCTGTTGGAGCTGCTCGGTGGCGGCGACAACATCGAGGCCTACGGCAAGGCGGCAATCGTCGGCACCTCCGGCGAAATCGAGCATGCCTCCGCCCTGATCCACACCTTGCGTTTCGGCAATATGTTCCGCGACGCCGTCGGCGGTAAGACCTATCTCTCCTTCACCAACACCCGCGGCGCGCCCGGCGCTCAGATCATGATTCCAATGCACGACAAGCAGGATACCGGCAAACGCTCGCATTATCTGACACTCAACTTCTCGATCCCCGACGCGCCGGCGCCGGACGAACTGATCGTTGCCATCGGTGGTGCAACCGGCGGCAGAATGCATCCACGGATCGGCGATCGCTACCAGGACATTAATGAGATGGCGAGCACTGCCTGAGGCGGCGCTCGACCGCTCCTTCCCTCGAAGAACTGCTTAAAAACACCGTTTTTGTAAGCCGTTAACAACGGGAAATGGAGCGCAACATTGACTACTTGTGACCCAAGGGTCACATATGAAATGAAGTTCCGATATGGGCCCTGCGAGTGTGCTAAAGGCAACGCGTCTCGAAGACAGGCTTCCGCCTTACGGGCGCAAGATCCTGCGCGGTTTCAGCGAAGACCGGATCAAGGCTGCGCTCGCGGCGATGCGGCCGCCAAGCGCGATCATGACCGTGGAAGCGTTGCGGCTCGTCAAGGCATCGCCGTTCAGTTTCGTTCGTGGCCTCGTCGATAGAATGTCCGATGAACGCTGGCAGATCCAGCGGGTTCATTGCGAGGTCGATGCCCATGGAGCCGGCCTGATCGTCTATCGGGTGCGAGCGGAAGGCCGAACCCTGACTTTCGCGACACGGTCGGTTGGGCTGGAACCCGTCGAGCGCTCGGGCAGGATCAAGGATAACGAACTCGACTTCTACGGCGCATTGTTCGACGGCGAAGTCGGTATCGAGCAGATCAAGGCCGAAGCAGAAGAGCAGCTGGCAAAGGTCTGGCGCGGACGCACGGACAACAGCTCCCTGGGCTGGACCTTTGCGAACCGCAGCAACCGTTCCTTCGACTACACCATCGATGCATTGTGCCGGGGGCAACAGCCTGACGTGCGCGTCCTGGCCGGCAATGGCGGCTATCTCATCCGCAACGCCGGCTTTTACGGCAATGGCCGGCATGGATGCCGATCCTGGCAGTCTTTCTCGGTCAATCATCCGCTGTCCGATCCCTATCACGTCGATCTATTCTGCCTCTATCTATGGCGGCTGGTCGGATTCGATTTTGTCGAAATGATCGCCCGGGCACGCAATGCCGAAGCCGTCACGCTCGATTCGGATATCAAGCGCTATATCGGCGTGGGCAATTCATCGGGAATCGGCATGGTCGCGGCTCTGGTCCGCTGGCCGCATTGGATGAGCGGGTTCTGCTTTGCACGAGAATTCGCTTTGACCCTGGCCCTGACCGAACCCGGCGCACCCCCGCCCGCCCAACTCGACATGCTTCTGCGCCTGCTCGATCGCGCCCATCGTTATTACGGCGAGAACGACCCCGGGATCGATCCCAGCGTCGAAGATCGCCCGCGGATCGGCGCCGAACTCCTGGAAGCGAAGGATCTGGTCTGCGAGCTTCGCGATCACGGCACCGTTGACGAGAAGGCAGGCCCCTGGCCCCTGCAAGACCTGATGAGCACGATCCGCCAGCGTTTCCTTCCGGGTACGTCGGAACAATTCGCTTCGCTCGTGGTAGAAACCCGTTCTGATCTGGTCAAGAAGATCAGGCCGCTGCAGCCGGCCGCCATGGCATTGCGCCGCAACACCGTTCCCGACATGTCTCTTGAAGCTCTGCGCGCGCTGATCAAGCGCGACTACGACTGGGCCCTCGACATCGATTTCGCGGAACCCGGTGCGCGGCGCTATTTCTGGTACCGTTCGGAGGAGAACGGTGAAAACCGGCGCGGCGAACGGGCTGTCGATCCAGGATTGGCGTATGAAACCTTCGTCGATGTCGCTGGGAGCATTCAAGACCTGTATGCGCGGATAGCGGAGCGGCCGTCGGATTGGACCACGGCCCGCTATCTCGTCGATGTCCCGGACGACATCTATCTGGTCTCGCGCATCCAGTTCCTCGCGGCCTTGCCCTATGGCGAAATCCGGTCGAACCTGATCGACGAGGCGTTTCGGCCTTCCGACCTGATCCAGTTCTACCTATCGGTGCTTGGCATGGAAACGACCGATCCCGGAAATTTCCGTTGGGTCCGCGGCGTTTTCCTGCAAGGGGCGCCGCTGCCGGAAGATGTTCTGCACGGCGCGCATCGTGACTGGTCGCTTCCGAACTGTCCTGAGCCTGCCGCCGGCTTGCGGCAAACGATCGAAGCATGACAATGCCCGACCGATCAGCACCTCCGCAATCAATGAAGCCCGTCCACACCGCCGTGGGCGAGATGCAACGCACGGCGATCGACGCGCTCCGCGGGCTCGGATTCCCTTTCGCCCTCGCCGAGCGCGTCACGCATACTTTGACCTGGGCGGAGGTCGTGCATGGTTGCGGGCTGCAAACGATCCGGCGCCATGAAGCGCGCATCCGCGAGGCGATACCGCGCGCCTTCGGCTATTCCGAACGAAGCGTCGGCTCACGCACGATCAGCGTGCTTGACGCCGGCGGGAAAATCACTTTTGAGAGCGCGCCACGCGCTTTCGATCTCGCCGATGCTGGCGCAAAGCTTCACGGCATCGGCCTCGTCGTCATCCGGCGGACGTTCGGGGCCGCGCTGCTCGGCGAATTCGTCATGCGATCGACCGAGCGTGGGTTGGCCGTCCTTGTCTTGTGTCAGCCTGCCAACCCGCCGGCTGGAGCGGAGGACGATCCGTATACAGCCATACTCAGCTTGCCGGATGGCGGCATGAAAGCAGCGACCATTGCCGCTGCCGATTCCAGCGCCAATGTTTCGGATTTCGCGCCACTCCTCGCTGAAATCGCGGAAGACGCACCCTCTATCCTGGGTGAGCTCAGCCAAGGGAAACCGGAAAGCGCGATTTCGAACATCCTGATCGTCAGCTTCAAGCCGCAAGGCAACGCTTTGTCCGATTCCTATACGACGGCGTTCGACCGCTGCGCCGCGCCGTCCAAGGGATGGCAAACTGATAATGGCCTGCTGGATCGGTGGCGGCGCGCCATCGACAACGGTTTTGAAGTCGATGCGGCGGATTGGAAGTTCATGTATTCGTTGGTAGCGCAGACGCGGATCGTGACATCGGAACGCTCGCAGTCTCAGGCCGGCTGAGCCGCCCTCTTACCGCGCATTCAAGGAGAAAGCCCGTCATGGAAATCGTTCGCTTGGGCCGCTCGGGCCTCAATGTATCGCGCATTTCATTGGGCGCGATGGGCTTCGGCGACAAATCCTGGCGCTCATGGGTGCTGGATGAGGCCGAGGCGAAGCCGATCGTCAAGCGCGCGCTGGATCTCGGAATCAACCTGGTCGACACCTGCAATTTCTATTCGAAGGGCGCCAGCGAGATGCTGCTCGGCCGCCTGCTCAAGGGAACCATCCGGCGCGACGACGTCGTTATCGCCACCAAGTTCGGCTTTACGATGGGCCCCTCCGCGAATGAAAAGGGCTATTCGCGCAAGCACATCGTCGAGGCCGTCGAGGGTTCATTGCGTCGGCTGGGCGTCGATCACATCGATCTCTACCAGACCCATATCTGGGATCCGTCGACGAATCTCGAGGAGATGGTTCAAGCCTTGGCCGATTTGGTGCGCGCCGGCAAAGTCCTCTATGTCGGCGCCACCGACATACCGGCTTGGCAGCTCGTCAAAGCGGTCTATCTCGCCAAGGCCGCCGGTCTCCCCGGCTTCGCCTCGCTGCAATACCACTACAATGCGATCTGGCGCGAGGCAGAGCGCGAAGCGATGCCGTTCTGCCGCGACGAAGGCATCGGGTTGCTACCCTACAGCCCCGCGGCCCGCGGCTTCCTCAGTGGCCCGCAGCGTCGCTCCGGTCCCGGACAGACCGAGCGCGCAAGGACCGACAGCTATGCCAATGAATGGTATGGGCGCGACAGCGATGGAATCGTGGCCGATGTCCTCCAGGCGATCGCGAAGGCGCGTGGAGTCAGTCCGAGCCAGGTAGCCATCGCCTGGGTGCTACGACAGCCGGGCGTCCATGCGCCGATCATCGGCGCGACCAGGTTGGAGCATGTCGAGGAGGCCGTCGCGGCGACCAAGATCGAGCTCGCTCAGGAAGAGCTTGCGCAGATCGATGCGGCCTATCTGCCGCGCCGCGAGATCCGGCACGCTTGATGGCTTCCGTCGATATCCGATTATTGCGGCTGCGTCTTTGCCGCCGCGCGACGCCGTGGCTTTGGCTTCTTCGCCGTCGTTTCCGCTTTCGGCGGCTCGCCTGAGAAGACCGCCTGCAGGATGGTATCGATCGTTTGCTCCAATCGATT
>DASYDA010000409.1:0-2923 GCA_036499865.1 Dongiaceae bacterium
AGCACCTGACAGTGGATGGCGCCGTCCCAGGCACCGGCCGGCCGGGTCTTGAACGTGAAGCGATTGCCCTGCACGGCTTCGAATCCGGTCGGCTCCATCATCCAGCGGGCGATCAGCGTGCCGGTTGTCAGGGTTTTCCAGATCGTCTCCGCGGCATGTGGCAACACCTCGTCTACTACGATTTCTTGTGTGCCAGACTTCAACGCGGCCTCGTTCATGGATCGATTTCCTTCAGAAGGGTTCGGAGATTGGCAAAACGCTCGCGCCAGAAGACGCCGTAATGGCTCATCCAATCGAACAGCGGCGCGAGGCCTTCCGGCTGGGCGCGATAAAAGACGTTGCGTCCCTCGGGGCGCTCGGCCACCAGGCCGGCCTGCTTCAATGATTTGAGATGTTGCGAGATGGCGCCCTGGGTCACGCCGCTCCCCCGCGTTAACTCGACCACGGTAATCTCTTCGGACCCCGCAATCCGCTCGAACACGGCGCGCCGCGTCGGGTCGGCGAGGGCACGCATGACGGTGGTGATGGCGGCGACTTCAAGCATGCCGATCAATTAGCATTCACTATTTGATTAGTCAACACTAATTTATCGCTCAACGAAGCGCCTGGAAGCTTCTAGATACGGTCGACTGGGTTATTTCCGGTAAGTGGCTGCGAGTTCGGCATAGTGCTTTGCCGAATAGGCGAAATACGCGATCTCTTTCTCGCTGAGCGGCCGCATCGGTTTCGCCGGGCTGCCGGCCCAGAGTTCGCCACGTTTGACGCGCTTGCCGGGCGTCACCAAGGCGCCGGCCGCGACCATGGCGCCGGTCTCGACAACGGCGCCGTCCATCACGCAGGCCTTCATGCCGACGAAGCTGCCGTCTTCCAAGGTGCAGGCATGCAGCAGCGCCATATGCCCCACCGTGATATCGGCGCCGATCACCGTGCGCGTGCCGGCGGCGCCTTCGCGCTCATGGTTCACGTGGATAATGGTGCCGTCCTGGATATTAGTCCGGGCACCGATCCGGATGCTGTTGGAATCGCCGCGCAGGACGCAACCATACCAGATGCTCGCACCCGGCCCGATTTCCACGTCGCCGATGATGACGGCGGTTTCCGCCACGAAAGCATCGGGCGCGATTTTCGGCGTGACGCCGTTATACGGCAGAATGAGTGCGGGCATATTCAGGCCAATCCCAGCATGAGTTTGATGTTCTGTACCGCGGCGCCGGATGCACCTTTGCCGAGATTGTCGAGGCGCGCCACCAGTACCGCCTGCCGATGCGCTTCGTTCCCGAAGACGCGCAATTCCAGCCGATCGGTATCATTCAACGCTTCCGGCTCCAATTTGCCGTCCGCCTCCGCGTCAACCACCCGCACCAACTCAGCGCCACGGTAGTGGTGAGACAAGGCGGCACGCAGATCGGCCCCGCTCGGCTTGCCCGGAAGATCGTCGAGATGCAGCGGGATGGAGACCAGCATGCCCTGCCGGAAATGCCCGACGGATGGCACGAAGAGAGGGCGACGCGAGAGCTTCGCATTCTGCATCAGTTCCGGCACATGCTTGTGCTCGAGACTGAGCGCATAGAGCTCGAAGGCGGGACCGCCGGTCTTTTCGTGATCCTCGATCATCGACTTTCCGCCGCCGGAATAGCCGCTCACAGCGTTGATCGTGACGGGGTGGTCCGCCGCCATCAGGCCCGCCTCGACCAGTGGCCGCAGCAAGGCGATGGCGCCGGTGGGATAGCAACCGGGATTGGCGACGTGCTTGGCCGCGGCGATCCGCTTCCCCTGCCCGGCATCCATCTCGGCGAAACCATAGGTCCAGCCCGGCGCCACGCGATGCGCGGTGCTGGCATCGAGCACCCGGGGCGCCGCATTGCCCAGGCCTTCCGCCAGAGCCACCGATTCCTTCGCCGCCGCGTCCGGCAGGCAGAGGACGACGAGATCGACCTCGCCCATCACTTCGCGACGGGCCATGGGGTCCTTGCGCTTGTCGCCGGTCAGGCTACGCAGCTCGATATCGAGCACCGCCAGCAGCCGCTCGCGAATGCCGAGACCGGTCGTCCCCGCTTCGCCATCGATGAAAACCCGCGCCGTCGCTGCCATGGTCTCTTCCCATCAGAATGATCCTACTTTGCTACCGGAGACCGGGCGGAGGATCAAGTTACGCTTGGGACATGGCACTAATGTGGGGAACGCCCATCCCCGACGCCAGTGGGCAGCATCACTGGATCTCCGACTGCCATTTGGTGATGGCGTCGATCGGGTGGATGAAGTTGAGGACGTTGAGGGTCAGATTGTCATGGATGGCATAGGCCGCGGAGAGTTCCAGGAGAAGCACCACAACCACGCTGAGCCAAACAGGAATGAAACGCGCGAGCGTGAAGCCCGCGATCATGGAAAAGGTATCGAAGACCGAGTTGATGACGCTGTCGCCGACATAGCCTTGGGCAAGCGCCTGTTGACGGTAGGCCCCGATCACCCAGGGCGTGTTCTCCAAGATCTCCCACCCCACCTCGATGCCAATCGCGATCATCAGAAACAGCCAGACCGAGAGCCGCCGCCGGAAGATCAAGCGCAGCGCGCCATAGAACAGGAAGCCGTGGACGATGTGGGAGAAGGTGTACCAGTCGAAGAGCTGCTGCGACGCCTCCGGCGAAAGCGGATTGCCTTCCCAGAGACGGATCGTGCCGCAGGTGCAGATCGGCGACCGCCCCATAGCCAGCAGGACGGCGATCTGTATGGCGAGAAGTAAGGGGATCCCCGGCGCCCATCGCTTCATGGGCACAACCTAGCACGAGGCGATTGAACCCCACAAAGGCAAAGGGCCGCGGAAATCTCCGCGGCCCTTCTTGTCTCCAGAGGAATGGAGAGATTAGCGCTTCGAGAACTGGAAGCTGCGGCGGGCTTTCGCGCGGCCGTACTTCTTGCGCTCGAC